>NZ_NHBI01000052.1:0-42079 GCF_002167505.1 Sulfitobacter sp. TMED3
GGTCGCCGCGTTGCACGAAAGCCCTGTCCAAACAACGCTGACGGCGGGGATCGCCGATGCCTATTTCGACGGCCGTGATCGTATCGCGCGCGCGGGGTGTACGCGCACGCTCGTCTCTTCCGATCGGGGCGAGGCGCGCCGTGTCACCCCCGCTGTCTTCGAGGTCTCTGGCACCGATTGGCTGAACAGCGACGCGCTGGCGCATGAGGTCTTCGGGCCGCTTGGCATTATCGTGCGTGTGGCCGATGCGGATGAGATGGCCGCGGTTGCCAAAGGTCTGGACGGGCAGCTGACCTGCACGTTGCAAATGGATGCAGGCGATACTGCTGCCGCCAAGGCCCTGATGCCGGTGCTAGAGCGTAAGGCGGGGCGGATATTGGCCAACGGCTTTCCCACGGGCGTGGAAGTCAGCGGCGCGATGGTCCACGGCGGGCCCTATCCCGCGTCGACCAACTTTGGCGCGACCTCGGTCGGGACGCTGGCGATCCGCCGTTTCCTGCGCCCTGTCTGCTACCAAGACCTGCCGGCAGAGCTGCTGCCGGTCGTTTGACCCTGTGCGGGGCAGCGGCGCTTGGGGGGGTAAGCCGCTGATAAACTTGAGGTATACAAATAATTACAAATAAACTTGACGCATTACAAATACTAACGACATATTTCACGTCAGGGAGAATCTGGTCAGGCACGTATCTGGTCAGGCAACAATCAGGGAGGACTACCATGTCATTTTTTACCAAGACAGCACAGCTTGTTTCGGGTGCCGCCGTTGCTGCGACGCTCTTTACAGCCACCGCGCAGGCCGAGACGGTTCTGCGGGGGGCCAGCATGTTCGACGAGGAACATGCCTTTACCAAAACCCTGCGTAAATTCGAGGAACTGGTCGACGAGAAATATGACGGCGATGTGACGTTTGACTTACGTCTGAACGGCGAGCTTGGCGTCGAAAGCGATTACGTCACCTTCCTGAACCAGGGTGTGGCGATTGACTATACGATCCTTGCGCCGTCCAATATGGCCAAGTTCGCCCCGTCCATTCCGCTGATGGACATGCCGTTCCTGTTCCGCGATCTGGACCACTGGAATGCGGTCCTGTCCAGCGATGTGCTTGCGCCGCTGGAGGACGAGCTGCTGGAGAAAGCCGATATCAAGATCGTGGGCTACACCGGCGGGGGCACGCGCAATCTGCTGTCCAAAAACCCTGTCGTGACCTTTGATGATCTAAAGGGCCACAAGATGCGGGTCATGGGCGCGCCGATCCAGGCGCAGATCTTCCAGGCGTTGACAGCGGCCCCGTCGGCGATTGCCTATAACGAGGTTTACAACGCCATCCAGACCGGCGTCATCGCAGGGTTCGAGAACGAGGCCGCGAGCATTCAGAACCTCAAGTTCTACGAGGTGGCCCCGAACCTGACGTTGACGCGCCATTCGATCACCGTGCGCCCCATCGTGATGAGCGGCAAGACCTTCAACAGCCTGCCAGCAGACCTGCAGGCCGTCGTGCTTGAAGCGGGCGAAGAGGCAGGGGCCTATGGCCGCGAGCTGGAATCGCGCGAGGACGGCGTAAAACTGCAAGAGATGGTCGATGCGGGTCAGCTGACCGTGTCCGAATTCGAAAACCGCGACAAGATGCTGGAAATGGTCAAGCCGGTGCAGGATGCCTATGCCGCCGAGATCGGTGCATCGGAGCTGCTTGAAGCGGTTCGCGCCAAGTAATCCCTGCGGATGCCCCCCTTGGGTTCTTGTGACCCGAGGGGGATTTTATTTTCACTCAAGTTGATCGGTAAGCACATGATCCTGCGTGGTCTGGAACTGCTCGCATCCTTGCTCCGCTTCGTTGTGGGGGTGCTGATGTTTTCACTGGCGATCCCCGTCGGCCTGCAGGTCATTGCGCGCTACACCGGGGTGATCCCCGTCTACCTATGGACCGAAGAGCTGGCCACGTTCATCTTTGTATGGGTTGTGATGCTCGGGTCTGCCCTGGCGGTGTGGGAGGGGACGCATTTCGATGTTCAGGTCATCCCCGGCGCCAAGCATCCGCTGCTGGCGTTCTTGCAGCAAGCGCTAGTGCTTGGGCTGGTCGCGGGGTTTGCGCTGTTGTTCGCATGGTACGGCATTGATTACGCCAAATTCGGGGGCAACCAGACGTCGGTCATGATGCGGGCAAATCTGATGTTCACGCATATCTCTGTCCCGATCGCCGGNGTGCTTTGGGCGGTCTTTGCCCTTTACCGTTTGTATCAAGCATTTGCGGTCTACCGCACAGAGGGGCGGGCCGTATCATGATCGTTTCAACGGGCCTTGCCTGTCTTATTCTTGTGGGCGGGTTCATCCTGCTGGTGGCGTTGCGGGTGCCGGTCGCCTTTGCCTTGGGTATCGCGACTATCCCGATTGTGATGCTGGATATCCGGCTGACGCCCTTCATCGTCATCGACCGGATGTTCCAGTCGTATAACTCGTTCATCCTGCTTGCCGTGCCGTTCTTTCTGTTGGCGGCGAACCTGATGAATTCGGGGTTGATCACGCAAAAGCTGATTGATTTTGCCCGCGTGCTGACCGGCTGGATGCCCGGNGGNTTGGGGCATGTGAATGTCGCCGTGTCGATGCTGTTTGCCGGTATCTCGGGGTCGTCCACGGCAGATGCGGCGGGCTGCGGCAAGATCCTGATCCCCGCGATGGTCAAAGAAGGCTATGACACCCGTTTTGCCATCGCGATCACGGCCTGTTCGTCCGTGATGGGGGTGATCATTCCNCCCAGTATCCTCATGGTGGTCTGGGGCGGGGTCATGCAGATTTCGGTCGGCGCGCTGTTTCTGGCGGGGGCCATTCCCGGCTTGCTGATCGGTTTTGCCCTGATGGCGACGGTCTATGGCTATGCCAAGAAATACGACTACCCCGTCACCCTGCGGCCCACATTCGCGCANTTCTGGTCGGCGTTCAAAGGCGCGGCNCTGGCGATGCTGACCCCGGTTCTGGTGATCGGCGGCATCGTGGGGGGCATTGTGACCCCCACCGAAAGCGCGATCATNGCGGCGGGCTATGCGTTGATCCTTGGGGTTTTCGTCTATCGTACCGTGTCGGTGCGNGATCTTGGCGGCATCTTCTATGACACGGGCCGTTTTGCGTCGATCTCGCTTTTTGCGATCGGAACGGCTTCGGCTTTTGGCTGGATGCTGGCGTTCTACAACGTGCCGCGTTTGATCGTGGACGTGCTGACCGCGCATGAGCTTGGCGTNATNGGCACGTCGCTGATCATCGCGGCGCTGTTCCTGTTTTTCGGTCTGTTCATCGATGCCATCCCGACCATTATCATTCTGGGTACGGTGCTTTTGCCCGTGGCGCGNGCGGCGGGGATTGATCCGGTGGCCTTTGCGATNATCGGGATCATCTCGCTGGCCTTTGGTNTGGTNACGCCGCCTTACGG
Source organism: Sulfitobacter sp. TMED3 (assembly GCF_002167505.1). Taxonomy (NCBI): domain Bacteria; kingdom Pseudomonadati; phylum Pseudomonadota; class Alphaproteobacteria; order Rhodobacterales; family Roseobacteraceae; genus Sulfitobacter; species Sulfitobacter sp. TMED3. The sequence goes on from NZ_NHBI01000052.1 coordinate 3,419, forward strand.
CTTGTGTCTGCTGATCTCTGCGTCGATCGGGGGGATGAATGTGGTCAAGGTGCTGCGGGATGTCTGCATCATTCTGGCCCCGATGCTGGTGATCTTGTTGCTGGTCATTCTCTTNCCGCAGATCGCNNTGTGGNTGCCNCGCACGCTNATGCCGATGTCNTTCCAATNACCCTGNCGGCNCAGNCNTCTGANNGAANAGGATANCCNATGAAAGAAACATGGCGCTGGTTTGGCCCCACTGATCCGGTCACGCTTACCCATATCAAGCAGGCCGGCGCGTCGGGCATTGTGACCGCTTTGCACGACTACGNCCCCGGCGAGGTCTGGCCGCTAAGGGATATCACCGCCCTTCAGGCGCGGATCGAGGAGGCGGGCCTGAGCTGGGATGTATGCGAGTCGATCTGGATGCCGGATGCGATCAAGCTGAAGGGTGCCGGTGCCACGGCAGAGATCGCGGCATGGATCGAGACGATGCGCAATCTGGCGCGCGCGGGCGTCCAGACGATCTGCTACAACTTCATGCCGCTGCTGGACTGGACCCGCACCGATCTGCGCTTCGAGATCGACGGGCAGGGGCAGGCCNTGCGNTTTGACATGGTGGATTTCGTGGTGTTCGACGTGCATATTCTTGCGCGCCCGAACGCTCAGGCCGACCACGCCCCCGATCTGCTGGCCGCAGCGCAGATGCGGTGGGGNCATATGACAAAGNCCGAGATCGCCGCGTTAGAGGCGAATATCATCGCCGGGCTCCCCGGNAGCGCGAAAGGGTTTACGCGGGCGGATCTGCTGGCGGGCATNGAAAGTTTCGCNTCCCTGTCGCACCGCGACCTTCAAGCCAATCTGGCCGCGTTCCTGAGCGTCGTCGTGCCAGAGGCAGAGGCCTTGGGGGNGCGGCTTGCCATCCATCCCGATGATCCGCCGTTCCCGCTTTTCGGTTTGCCGCGCTGCGTTTCGACCGCGCAGGATCTGGCGTTTATTCTTGATGCGGTGCCGAGNGCTGCGAACGGGCTGACNTTNTGNACNGGNTCACTNGGGGCCCGTGCGGATAATGATCTGCCGGACATGGCCCGCCGCTTTGGCGCGCATATCCACTTTGCCCATTTGCGCAATGTGCAGCGCGAGGGGGATGGNAGCTTTCATGAAGCCGCAGCGCTTGGGGGGAGCACCGATATGATTGCGGTCCTCGCGGCNNTGCGCGCGGCAGAACAGGGGCAGCCCGCCCGCGCTATCCCCATGCGNCCGGATCACGGTCACCTGCTGGCATTCGAACAGCAGCAGAAAACAAATCCGGGCTATTCCTATCTGGGGCGGCTCAAAGGATTGGCGGAGCTCAGAGGNGCCTTGGCCGCGCTGGANCATTCAGACACCGGATCAAAACACGCAAGGCAGGTGCAATGACCTCACTTCTTGGCATCGGCGAATGTATGATCGAANTGTCGTCGGCGGGCGANGANCTTTGGCGGCAACGATTTTCCGGCGATGTGTTCAACGCCCTGTGGTACGCGCGGGCGCATTCCGCCGATGATGCGGATGTCGCCTTNCACACCGCTGTTGGCACGGACCCTATGTCGGACCAGATGCTGGCCTTTATCCGGTCGGGCGGNATCCGCTGNGCGCAGACGCCGCGCATCGCCGANCGGCGCCCCGGTCTGTATACGATCCAGCTGAACGGGGCAGAGCGCAGNTTTACNTATTGGCGCGATACATCGGCGGCGCAGATGATGGTGCGCCNCCCCGGCCCGCTTTGGGGCGATGTGGCAGGGGCGGATGTGGTCTATTTCTCGGGCATCACGCTGGCGATCCTGCCGCCCGACGACCTAGAGACACTCCTGGCCGGTTTGGTAGAGCATAAAAAGCAAGGCGGGCTTTTGGCGTTTGATCCGAATATCCGGCCTCACCTCTGGGCGGATAAAGACCGGATGCTTGATGTCATATCGCGTGCCGCGGGGCTGAGCGATCTTGTACTGCCAAGTTTCGACGATGAAACAACGGCCTTTGGTGACCGGACCCCGCAGGACAGCGCGAAACGTTATGCCGATCTGGGGGCCGGGCATGTTGTGGTCAAGAACGGGCCTGCGGATACGATCCACCTGCAGGACGGCCAGTTGACGGCTTTCCCCGTGGCGCCGGTCACCGACATTATCGATACAACCGCCGCCGGAGATTCCTTTAACGGTGCCTATATTGCGTGCCTTCTGCGCGGCTTGCCCACCGAGGACGCCATATCGGCCGCGCAGAGATGTGCGGGGCAGGTGATCAGGCATAAGGGTGCCATTATCTCGCGCAATGATCTGGGGCTGGTCTGACAGAGCGCGCGCACCCGCCGATAGATTGATCCGCAGAATTGCCGCCAAGCCCGTGCCGCATTTGATCTAGATCAAGGCGCCGCCCCTGCCGCCATGAGAACCGTGTCCCGAAATAAAGGGGATTCGGGATATGTTCGATACGCTCAAGTTGGTCGTGCTTGCGCTCATTGTGTTTTTCGCAGCTTTGGCGGCCGATTGGGCGCGGGATCCGGCCTATATGGTCCATGCGCTGCTGATCATGGTGATCGCCGCCGGTCTGTTCTTCTGGCAACTGCGCAATATGCCGGTCGACGGTGTCGCCGCGCCCCACGCGCCTGCGCCGCAGGGCTATATGGACGGGCCGATCCGCTATGGCGTGATTGCCACGGCGTTCTGGGGTGTTGTCGGGTTCCTTGCGGGGACATACATCGCCTTTCAACTCGCGTTTCCCGCGCTGAATATCGAATGGGCGCAACCCTATGCCAACTTTGGCCGTCTGCGTCCGCTGCACACCAGCGCGGTGATCTTCGCCTTCGGCGGCAATGCCCTGATCGCCTCTTCTTTTTACATCGTGCAACGCACGTCGGCGGCACGGCTTTGGGGCGGCAACGCCGCTTGGTTTGTTTTCTGGGGCTATCAGTTGTTCATCGTGCTGGCAGCGACGGGCTATCTGCTGGGGGCGACCCAATCGAAGGAATATGCCGAGCCAGAATGGTATGTCGACATCTGGCTGACCATCGTCTGGCTGACCTACCTCGCCGTGTTCTTCGGTACGATCCTGAACCGGCGCGAGCGGCATATCTATGTGGCGAACTGGTTCTTTCTGGCCTTCATCATCACCGTGGCCATGCTGCATGTGGTCAACAACCTCGCCATTCCGGTGTCGATCTGGGGCTCCAAATCGGTGCAGGTCTTTGCGGGCGTGCAGGATGCGATGACTCAGTGGTGGTACGGGCATAACGCCGTGGGCTTCTTCCTGACCGCCGGTTTTCTGGGCATGATGTACTACTTTGTGCCGAAACAGGCGGGCCGTCCGGTCTATAGCTACAAACTGTCGATCATCCACTTCTGGGCGCTGATCTTTCTGTATATCTGGGCGGGTCCGCACCACCTGCACTATACCGCCTTGCCCGATTGGGCGGCGACGCTGGGGATGGTGTTCTCGATCATCCTGTGGATGCCCAGTTGGGGCGGCATGATCAACGGTCTGATGACGCTCGAAGGCGCATGGGACAAGATCCGCACCGATCCGATCATCCGCATGTTTGTCGCCTCGCTCGCCTTCTACGGGATGTCGACCTTCGAGGGGCCGATGATGTCGATCCGCGCGGTGAACAGCCTTAGCCACTACACCGACTGGACCATCGGGCACGTGCATTCCGGTGCGCTTGGCTGGAACGGGCTGATCACCTTCGGCGCGCTGTACTTCCTGACACCGCGGCTTTGGGGGCGGGCGCAGATGCATTCGCTGTCGGCGATCAACCTGCACTTCTGGCTCGCGACCGTGGGCATCGTTCTTTACGCGGCGTCGATGTGGGTTTCGGGCATTATGGAGGGGCTGATGTGGCGCGAGGTCGATGCCAACGGCTTCCTCGTCAACAGCTTTGCCGACACCGTCGAAGCCAAATTCCTGATGTATGTGGTCCGTGGTCTGGGCGGGGTGCTCTACCTCGCGGGGGGTGCGGTGATGGTCTGGAACATGTGGATGACCATCCGCGCCCCGCAAGCCCGCCCCGTCACCGTCGCCCTGCCAGCGGAGTAAGATCAATGGCCAAGAACCCCCAAAGCCCCAACTATGACCCCGCTGACGATCCCAAGGTGGTGACCACCAGCGAAGGGATGAAAAAGGGCAAAATCCCCAACGAGCTGCCGCCCGAGACGCAGACGATCACCTTTCACCAGCGGTTTGAACGCAATGCGACGCTGCTGCTGATCGCCTCTCTCGGGGTGGTGAGCATTGGCGGCATCATCGAAATCGCGCCGCTGTTCTGGCTGGAAAACACGATCGAGAAGGTCGAAGGCATGCGCCCCTATTCGCCGCTGGAACTGGCGGGGCGCGAGATCTACGTGCGCGAGGGCTGCTATGTCTGCCACAGCCAGATGATCCGCCCCATGCGCGACGAGACGGAGCGTTATGGCCATTACAGCCTCGCCGCCGAATCCATGTATGACCACCCGTTTCAATGGGGCTCCAAGCGCACGGGGCCGGATCTGGCGCGGGTCGGTGGGCGCTATTCGGACGAGTGGCACGTGGATCACCTGATGGACCCGCAGTCGGTCGTGCCCGAAAGCGTGATGCCGAAATACGCCTTTCTGATGGAAGCCAAGCTGGAAAGCGAGGATGTGACCGATCTGCTGGCAACCCACCGCATGGTTGGCGTGCCCTACACCGACGAGATGATCGCCAGCGCGAGCGGAGATTTCCGCATGCAGGTTGACCCGATGGGGGATTATGACGCGCTGCTTGACCGCTACCCCGGTGCGCAGGTGCGCGACTTTGACGGGCAGCCCGGTGTCAGCGAGATGGACGCCCTGATCGCCTATCTGCAAATGCTCGGGACGTTGGTCGATTTCTCGACCTTTGTGCCCGATGCCACCCGCTGAGGAGCCCGCCATGGACACCTATTCCTTCCTGCGTGAACTGGCCGACAGCTGGGCCTTGCTGATCCTGACGCTGATCTTTCTGGGGGTCATTGCTTGGGCCTATCGCCCCGGATCGCGCGCGCTGCATGATGACGCGGCGGATGTGCCGTTTCGCAACGATGACCCCGACCAAGCCCGCCAAGACGGAGCCCGCCAATGACCGACAACCGCAAGATCGACCCCACCACCGGCACCGAAACCACGGGCCACAGCTGGGATGGTATTGAAGAGCTGAACACACCCCTGCCGCGGTGGTGGCTTTGGACATTCTACGCCACCATCGTTTGGGGCGTGATCTATACCATCCTCTATCCCGCGTGGCCGATGGTTTCGGGGGCGACGGCGGGGCTGTTGGGCTATTCCACCCGTGGCGAGGTCGCGGCCGAGATCGCGCGTGTCGATCTGTCGAATGCCGATCTGACGGAAAGCCTGATCAACGTCGATATGGGGGTTCTGAAAGACAACGAAGAACTGCACCGTTTCGCCGTGCAGGCGGGGCGTTCGGTCTTTGCGGCGAATTGTTCGCAATGTCATGGCGCGGGGGCAGGGGGTGTGGTGGCCTCGGGCTACCCGAACCTTCTGGACGACGACTGGCTTTGGGGCGGTACGATGGCCGAGATCGCCTATACCGTGCGCCACGGCATCCGCAACGAGGATGACGCCGACGCGCGGGTGTCGCAGATGCCGTCCTTTGACTGGCTGGGCGCTGCGGAACTGGACGCCACGGCCCATTTCGTGCGCAGCCTTTCGGGGCTCGCGCATGACGAGGTAGCGGCCCAAGCGGGTGCGGATATCTTCGCCACGAATTGCAGCGCGTGCCACGGTGAAACGGGCCTTGGGGATCGCGAGATCGGCGCGCCAAACCTTGCCGATGCGATCTGGCTGCGCGGCGGCAGTCACGAGGCGATCATCCAACAGCTGAAAACGCCGCGCATGGGGGTCATGCCGCCGTGGCAGGCGCGTTTGGGCGAAGCCGATGTGCGCGCTGTAACGGCCTACGTGCACGGTCTGGGCGGGGGGGAGGCCGCGATGGACACCGCCCAAGATACGCCTGCTGACTGAGCCGCCGCACGACAAGACCTGTTGTTTGATGCAGATCAAAGCGGCCTGCGCCCCACGGGTGTAGGCCGCAAGACGTAACCCCGGAGCCCCCCGCCCATGTCCAACGCCGCCCCCCCGCTTTTCGCCGCGCGCGAGCCGATCTTCCCCCGCCGGGTCAACGGGTTCTTTCGCCGGCTGAAATGGGTGATCCTGATCCTCACGCTGGGGGTCTATTACGTCACCCCGTGGCTCCGTTGGGACCGCGGGCCGAACCTGCCGGATCAAGCGGTTCTGGTCGATCTTGCGAACCGCCGTTTCCATTTCTTCTGGATCGAGATCTGGCCGCATGAGTTCTATTTCGTCGCCGGGTTGCTGATCATGGCGGGGCTGGGGCTGTTCCTGTTTACCTCTGCCTTGGGGCGGGTCTGGTGTGGCTATGCCTGCCCGCAAACCGTCTGGTCTGACCTCTTCATGACTGTGGAGCGCTGGATCGAGGGCGACCGTAACGCGCGTATCCGCCTGCACAATGCGCCGTGGAGCCTGCGCAAGGCGCGGTTGCGGGGGGCGAAATGGGCGGTCTGGCTGCTGATCGCGGTGGCGACGGGCGGGGCTTGGGTCTTTTACTTTGCCGATGCGCCCACACTGGCGCGCGACCTCGTAACCCTGCAAGCCGCGCCCGTGGCCTATGCCACCGTCGCCGTACTGACGGCCACGACCTTTATCTTTGGCGGCTTCATGCGCGAACAGATCTGCATTTACATGTGCCCCTGGCCCCGCATCCAAGGCGCGATGATGGACCCCGGCACGCTGACGGTCGGCTACCGCAAATGGCGGGGGGAGCCGCGCGGGAAGGGTGGAGTGAAACGCCAGCAAGCCGCCGCCGCCGCGATTGGGAGCGGCGATGCCGTGGCGCGCTATGGTGCCGCGCTGGATATAAACTCTGCCGGAGACCGCCAGTCGCGCAGCGGCGACATGCTGGGGGATTGTATCGATTGCAACGCCTGTGTCGCCGTCTGCCCGATGGGGATCGATATCCGCGAGGGTCAACAGATGGAGTGTATTACCTGCGCCCTCTGCATCGACGCCTGTGACGATGTGATGGCCAAGATCGGGCGGCCACGGGGGCTGATCGACTATCTCGCACTGGATGACGAACCGCCAACCGCCCCGCAACAAAGCGCCGTAGTCGCGGGGTATGCCGAAGCCCCCGCCGGTGACGTTGCTGGTGCCACGTTGCCCCCGTGGCAGCCCAAGCCGCTTTGGCAGCATATATTTCGACTCCGCACGATTGTGTACACGACGGCATGGGCCGCCATCGGTGTGGCGCTGGTCGTAGCACTTTTCATCCGGCCCGAAATCGACATGACCATCGCGCCGGTGCGCAACCCGACCTTTGTCACCCTGTCGGACGGGTCCATCCGCAACGCCTATGACATCCGCCTGCGCAACAAACACACCGAAGCGCGGGATTTCAGAGTGTCGCTGGTGGCCGACAGCCCCTTGGAACTGGCGGTAGAGGGCGCAAGTAACGCCGTGGTCAACGTGCCCGCTGACACCAGCCGGTTGCAACGCGTCTATGTGATCGCCCCTCCGCAGACCCCCGCCGCCCGCGCGCAGCGCAGTGATCTGCGCCTTTGGGTCGAAGATGTCACCTCGGGCGAGCGGGCCTACGGCAATACAATTTTCAACGGAAAGGAAGGATCTGATGAGCGCAGTACAGACTGAACGCCCGCTAACCGGCTGGCACGTGCTGGCGATGTTTATCGGCGGCTTTTCTATTATCATCTCGGTGAACCTGGCGCTGGCGTTCAACGCGGTGCGGACTTTCCCCGGCAAAGAGACCGAGTCGAGCTATGTCGCCTCGCAGAACTTCGACACCGACCGCGCTGCACAGGAAGCTTTGGGCTGGACCGTGCGGACGGAGCTGACCGACACGACGCTTACGCTCTCTGTGACAGATGCGGGCAATCGCGTGGTAAGGCCCGAGATCATCTTTGCCACATTGGGACGCGCAACAACGGTAGCGGATGACATCACGCCGGAATTCAGCTGGGACGGCACCGCATGGGTCGCCCCCGTCACGTCGGGCCCCGGCAACTGGAACCTCCGGATAGAGATGCGGGCCGCTGACGGCACGCTCTTTCGGCGCCGCATCCCGCTGCGGGGCCTGCGATGACTGTCGCTGCCTGTCCGGGCTGTATCGCGCTGGCCCCATCGGTCGACACCGCGAGGAAGGGCGTGCCCGATACCGAGGCGGCAGTCTACCTTGCGCTGCCGCAGATCCGCTGTGCCGCCTGTATTGCTGGGGTCGAAGGGGTTTTGGCCAAGCTGCCGTCTGTGAAAGCGGCCAGAGTAAACCTGAGCGCCAAGCGGGTTCGCCTTGTGCTCGCCCCCGGGTGTGACGCCAGCACCGCCCTTCAGGCCTTGAACGACGCAGGCTTTGACGCGCATGAACTGGACGCGACCGCCCTGCGCCCCGCCAATGACGACGCGGGGCGGCGCCTGCTGGCCCGTGCTGCGGTGGCGGGCTTTGCGATGATGAATGTGATGGCGATCTCTGTCGCGGTCTGGTCGGGGGCCGGAGATGTGACACGGGTGATGTTCCACTGGGTCTCGGCCGCGATAGCACTGCCCGCCCTCGCGTTTTCTGCAGTGCCTTTCTTTGCCTCGGCATGGGGGGCCTTGCGGGCGGGGCGGATGAACATGGATGTCCCCATTGCGCTGGCGATCCTGCTGGCCGCTGCGACATCGCTTTATGAAACCTTTGCGGCCCGCGGGGCGCATACGTGGTTTGATGCCGCGCTGTCTTTGACGTTTTTCTTGCTGGTGGGGCGGTATCTTGAACACCGCGCGCGGGCGACGGCGCGTTCTGCCGCAGCAGAGCTGACGGCGCTGGAGCTGCCGCGCGCCACCCGACTGACCGCGACAGGGCGCGAAACCGTGGATGTCGCCGTGCTGATGCCAGACGACCGGATCGCGCTGGCCGCAGGGGCTCGTGCGCCTGTGGACGGCATAGCTGAAACCGCCGCAATGGTGGACCGCTCTGCCCTGACCGGAGAGGCGGACCCCGTCGCTTTGGCGGCAGGGGATCTGGTTTGCGCGGGCGAAGTGATCCTTGGCGCACCGCTGACATTGCGGGCCACGCATCGTGCCGAAGACAGCACCCTGCGCCGTTTGGCGGCGCTCGTCGAGGTCGCAGAGACCGGCAAGCACCGCTACAGCGGGATCGCGGACCGCGCCGCACGGCTTTATGCGCCGGTGGTGCATGGTTTGGCCGCGGTGGCTTTCGCGATCTGGTGGGCACTGACGGGGGATCTGCATCACGCCATTGCGGTGGCCACCGCAACGTTGATCATTACCTGCCCCTGCGCCTTGGCGCTTGCCATTCCGGCAGTGACGGCGGCGATGACGGGGCGGCTGTTCCGCGCGGGCGTGCTGCTGAAATCGCCCACGGCGCTGGAACGGCTGGCTGACATCGACACGGTCGTTTTTGACAAAACCGGCACGCTGACCGAAGGGGTGGCTGTTCTTCCCGCGCTTGATCCCGACGCCGCGTCAGTTGCCTTGAGCTTGGCCCAAGCGTCGCACCACCCCGCGTCCCGTGCGCTGGCGGCGTCCCTTGCGGGGCAGGCTCCTGCCGACTTGCGCGACGTGGTCGAGGTCGCAGGGAAGGGGGTCACCGCCCTTTGGAATGGTATGCCCGTGGGGCTGGTGCGCGGAGAGGACGGGCCCGAGCTTCATCTGCCCGATCGGTGCATCCCCCTGCCGCTGACCGAGACGCCGCGCCCCGGCACCGCCGCGTTGATCGCCGCGCTTCGCGCCGGCGGGTGGCAGGTCGCGATGGTCACCGGAGACACACCGGCCCGCGCCGCCACCCTTGCCGCAAAGCTTGGGATTGATCAGATACATGCCGGTGTCTTGCCGCACGAGAAAGTCGATCTGGTGCGTGGCATGTCCGAACAGGGCAGGCGGGTGCTGATGGTGGGTGACGGGCTGAATGACACCGCAGCGCTTGCCGCCGCATATGCATCGCTCGCCCCCGGTTCAGCGCTGGACGCGGCAAGGGTCGCCTCGGACGGTGTCATTCTGGAGGGCACTCTCGGCACGGTCGCGCAGACCCTGAGGCTGGCACGTCGGGCGCGCAACCGCATCAAGCAGAACCTCGCNCTCGCCGNCGCCTATAACTGCGTGGCGATCCCGGTCGCGGTCATGGGCTTTGCCACACCGCTGATGGCGGCGGCGGTCATGTCTTCGTCCTCCATCCTTGTCGTCCTGAATGCGCTGCGNCGATGAATATTCTGATTGTCCTCATCCCCGTTTCCGTATGCCTCGGCGCAGTAGGGCTGATCGCCTGTCTGTGGACNTTACGCAGTGGTCAGTACGAAGACCTGGAAGGCGATGCCGCGCGTATCTTGCTGGAGGATGACATAAGTGTTGAAGGTGAAGAGGGGTAGAGCTGGGCTTAGGACGCGCGTCACAGCCTACCACGCCGCAGCGGATCTGATGGCCGCTCCCGCCCTCGGCCCCATAAGGATCACGAGGGGCGAGAATAATCATCTTAGATTGCCGTGTGAGGTGACTGTTGATAGAAGCCGGTAGTCGCACGCNATCTGTCCGGAGGGGCTCCTCATACTGTCGATCATCATCAACGTCGCTTCGGCTCGGGACCGTATGGCCTTTATGGCGCAACAGATGGATGCGCTAGGTCTACCCTATCAACGGCTCGAAGCCGTTACCCCCGATGCGCAGAGCGGATCGCATANCGCGGCCTATTGGGCCAGTTGGCAACGCCCCCTTAAGGAAACCGAGAAAGCNTGTTTTCTGAGCCACGTCGCNGCATGGGAACGTGTTGCGGCTTTGGAGGANCCTGCGTTGATCCTTGAGGANGATGTCGTGCTTTCTCGTGCGACGCAGGNATTGCTCAAGTCCTGTCGCGGGTTGGTGGATGTCGACCATCTGACGCTTGAGGTACGCCAGCGTCGGAAGATTGTCGCCAAAGACGCACAACCGCTGACAGACGACCACGTTATGCGCCGTCTCTANCAGGATCGCAGCGGNGCCGCCGCATATGTGCTATGGCCGTCAGGGGCGGCAAAACTGTTGCAGCGTGCAAAGACACAGGCAGCACTTGCCGATGCGATGATCTGTGGTGCTTACGAGCTTAAGAGCTATCAGGTCGAACCGGCCTGCGCGATCCAGATCGACCAAGCGGAGGCTTACGGCGTTGCTGTCGGGCTTAAGACACATTCGCTGATCGGGGCCGGTGTGCCGACACGGCAGCCAACCACCGCGAGGTTCAAGCTGCGCCGCATCGCCGCCCAACTTCGCATGGGCATGCAAGCCTTGNTGCANGCCNTGGATGCCGAACGCCGCGAGATATCGTTGTCACCCGCCGAGTTTTATACGGCCCCNCAAGAGCCGCGGCGCTAAGCCTCGTCCCACCAGCTTGTTTTATCGCGTTTGTGCTGTGCCTTGAAGCGCGCAAATGCGGTGTCATTGATCTGAAGCCGCGCCCAGATTTCCTGGAAAATGGGCCCGACGGGATCAAGNGCCATAAACGGTTCCATCCTCCAGACCATATTGCGCAGGGTGTCATCCGTTCCGACGGTAAAGCAGGACATGCCTTCGAAAAGCGGAATGAGCCGGTGTTGAACATCCTCGACATGCGTAGGAGTCATCGTGGTGNCCAAGGTATCCGTNAGATACCGTTCACTTTCGTACATTTTAACTGTGTTGACGACCGCGCTTGTCATCATGGCAACCGCGCGCACCGCCATATCGCTNTCATGGGNCGCAAATGTGTCGGTGGCTGAGACAAGCCAGCGGATATTCAGTTTCTCCCGCAGGAAGTCCCCTTCGGCCATCCACAGGGTGCGGAATTTTTGGTAGGTTTCAGCCAGGTTGTGGTCGCGCCGGATCAGCACGATCAACTCTGCATGATAAAGCAGCAGCGCAGACTGCCCCGAAAATTCCGTCCTTAGATTTTGCAGATGCAGGTCGATGGATTTCGCTGACCCTCGCGTCTGAACCGGATCGCCCGCGTCAATCATCGTCGCCTTGAGCTCGGCTAGATCATGTTCCGCCGTCGCATGCCTGCGCGCCCCCCAGCGTTTGCGATGCTGGTTGAGGGATAAAAACCGTCTAAGCCGTCCGGGTTTNTTTCGCATTGGTCTCGCTTTTCCTATCGGGTTAGTGGCGCAACACTCCGTAAAGACGCAGTACATCAAACCGCCGACGTAGTCTTCGGCTTTTTAGGAAGGGTCTGAGAAGCCGGTATTTCAGCGCCATCTTNCCTTGGTCAAAGCGCCCCGGAATATCGGNGTCCTTNTCAGTTTGCGTCACAATAGGTCGGGCTAAAAAGCCCTGCCGCAGCATGCCCGGGGCNTGCCGCCAAACGAGATCGATCGGAAAGAAGAGGTGCTCGGTGGTCTGCAGAAACGCCTCTGCCGCACGACGNGAAACGATGTANCCGCTTCCCAGTNNCGGTGCCGGATCACATTCACACGCCACATGGCCGTTGGGGAGCGGATGAAGGTGNAAAATCCGCCAACGNCTACGCCATTCAAGCCTGCGCCATAGGCGACGCCGTGACCGTTCAANCACCGTTGGGCGTGNTCTAACTGCGTCGTTCGCAANTTGACTGAGTGTCTNTTCNTCCAGCGTGNANGTGTAAGGCGCGTTAGAGGAGAGATTCAAGAAATCCAGGCCAAGGCCGGGCATTTGCTTCTGAACCATCTCCAAATCCGGTGCGATATCAATATCATCTTCAAGGATCAGTGCATATTCTTCGTCTGTTTCAAGAAACTGCCGCCAAACGGCGATGTGCGAGGCTGCGCAAGCAATTTCACCGCGCACGGGCTGCTTTTTCTGATTGATCACAAATAGATGTCTATTCAAATCTGGGAGCTTAGCATCATCGTCATGGCCATCGACGGCGCGGAAGATTTTGAATGGCAACCCTAGTTCAGCCATCTTTCGCGAAACCTCCGACAGTCGGTCAGGGCGCCGCTCTAGGTTGATCAGGTAAGTATCCACAGAGTTCCTCGTTATTTACAACTGGACAGTATCCAGTACCTCTACTTGTTCCAGTTTGCNCTTGTGTGGCCAAAACCTTGANCGGACCAGATATTGTTANGTACNCCTTAGGATACGACTTCAGGTTGTTGGTCAAGATCACTCTTTGAGTCCAAATATCTAGTGTTCACGAGGCATTCCCCACTTTCAGGCGCAACAACTTGTGACCGGGCTATGAAAGCTATGTATCGCCTGATCATGTTGAGTGCCGAACATTGCGCCTCAAGGTCATCAGTACATCTTGTCGTCGAATATTTCCGGGCATATCCATCAAGCGCTCAGGCTCATATAAGCGCGGGTCACGGCCTTGGCATCGAACTTTTCGGGGAAATCGATCCTGAAACGCTCCGGGTTGTCTGANGCTTCCGTCATTCGGGCTGAAAGCGCTTCGATATTGTCGGGTGGTGACACGAGATTTGGTGTGGGCAGTATTTCAGCCGGCCCCGAGGGGCAATCCGTGCTGATGACGGGGACACCAAGGACAATCGCTTCGAGGATNGTCATGTTCAGCCCTTCATATTCCGACGATACAACCATGAATTTTGCCGCNTTGATCAACGGGAACGGGTTTTTCTGGAAGCCCACAAAATGCACGCGGTCCGCGATGCCCAAAGACTGCGCCAACGCCTTGGTGTCTTCCAGCAAGGGGCCGGTCCCGACGAGCAGCAGGTCATACGGGGTCTTAGCCTGCGCATATGCATTTAGCAGACGGTCGTGGCGCTTGGCTTTTTTGAACTTGCCTACGTTGACGATATAGTCCTTCCGGGGCGGCACCGGTTCACCGGCCTGCCGTTGGATCAACGCCGGTTCAACCGGGTTATAGATTGTGCGCGTCTCGATCGACTGCCCAAACAGCGCCTGCATGTCCTCTTCGACGCCCTTGCTAACGCAGATACATTTTTTTCCGCTGTAGATGCGGCGCAGTTTTTCCAGCTCCGCGTCTTGCTGGCCCCCCAGTGCATATTCATGTGACGCAGTGCTGTGCATGACAAAGTGAACATTCGGCAGTTGGCTGTGCGAGAGGACAAGATCAACTGGGAACAGATTAGAGAGAACGAGGTCAGGCACACCTATATGTTTTTTGACAAATCTGTCGAAAGCCATGGCCGCGACTTTTCCCCGGATTTTGCGTGGCAGTGAACGCCAAAGCCGATATGGAAACCTGTGAATTGGCACCTCAGGGTCGAGATCGTGATCGATGTCGTCTTTAAAAACAACGATATGTGCTTGGTGGCCCATGGCATTCATAGTGCGGGCCAAGGTCTGAACAACGCGCTCTGCACCACCGCCCTGTAGGCTGAAAACAGCGAGAACTATCGTTTTCATATATTCTTCTCCAATATGCGCTTTGGGCGTTGCATAGACCAAACGGTAGATAATGCGCACAGGCGTTGTGAAGTCCAGAACGGTTTTCGCAAGGATGCCGTGCTAAGGTGCCGTTATCTGTTCGGGACGTGTCCGGCGGTTGTAGTGGGGCCGACATTGGCGCGGCGGAACTGACGCCAGATGTTTTACCCATCCCCCAAACCACCTCACACCGCCCCCCAAAAAAACCAGTTGTTAGTTACAAATGCAACCTTTAGGCAATCGCTAGTGGAACGCGAGGAGCCGAGTATGACTGTCGAAAAACATCCGACCCGTATGACCCAAGCCCCGTCTCTTCCCGGGGCCAACGCCGGATATATGCCGGGCTTCGGGAATGATTTCGAGACAGAGGCGCTGCCGGATGCCTTGCCGCAAGGGATGAACAGCCCGCAAAAATGCAACTACGGGCTTTATGGTGAGCAGCTTAGCGGGACCGCCTTTACGGCGCCAAGCCATCAGAACGAACGTACCTGGTGCTACCGCATTCGCCCGTCGGTCAAACACTCGCACCGGTATCACAAGATCGATCTGCCCCTTTGGAAATCCGCGCCCAACATCGTCGCGGACGTCACGAGCCTTGGGCAATATCGCTGGGATCCGCTGCCGCACACAGAGACGCCGCTGACATGGCTGACGGGGATGCGCACGATGACGACGGCGGGGGATGTCCATACGCAGGTCGGCATGGCGACCCATGTGTATCTTGTGAATGCCTCCATGGTTGATGCGTATTTCTACTCTGCCGACAGCGAGATGCTGATCGTCCCGCAGGAAGGGCGTCTTCGGTTTTCCACTGAACTGGGGATCATAGATATCGCGCCGCAGGAAATCGCGATCATCCCGCGGGGGCTGGTCTACCGTGTCGAAGTGCTTGAAGGGCCGTGCCGTGGGTTCGTCTGCGAGAACTACGGCCAAAAGTTCGAGCTGCCTAATCGTGGGCCGATCGGGGCCAACTGCATGGCCAACCCGCGCGATTTCAAAGCACCCGTTGCCGCGTTTGAAGACCGCGAAGTCCCCTCTACCGTGACGGTGAAATGGTGTGGGGAGTTTCATGAAACCAAGATCGGGCAGTCACCGCTTGATGTGGTGGCATGGCACGGGAACTACGCGCCGGTGAAATATGACCTGCGCACCTATTGCCCCGTGGGGGCGGTGCTGTTCGACCATCCTGACCCGTCGATCTTTACCGTTCTCACCGCGCCCTCCGGTGTCGAAGGGACGGCGAATATCGACTTTGTCTTGTTCCGGGAACGCTGGATGGTGGCGGAAGATACGTTCCGCCCGCCGTGGTATCACAAGAATATCATGTCCGAATTGATGGGTAATATCTACGGCCAGTATGACGCGAAGCCCAAAGGCTTTATTCCCGGCGGAATCAGCTTGCACAATATGATGCTGCCGCACGGGCCTGATCGTAATGCCTTCGAGGGGGCCTCCAACGCAGAGCTGACGGCCCAAAAGCTCGACAATACCATGTCGTTCATGTTCGAGACCCGCTTCCCGCAGCAACTCACGAAATTTGCCGGACAGGAAGCCCCCTTGCAGGATGATTACATCGATTGCTGGGCGGACATCGAAAAGAAATTCGACGGGACACCGGGCAAGAAATGAAGCGGACTCCGGCCGGTGAAAGCACAACGTTGACCCGGCGCGGTGCCGCAGGGCGTGACGGGTATCAGATGAGGTTGGGCAGGTGCCAAAGCACCGTTCGATCCGCAACAAATTCCCCAAAGTAAAAGGACCAGAACCATGGCAAAAGCATTCGCATCCCAAGGGGATATGACAGAAAAGAAAGTCACCTTCGACGAAGTCGGCGAGGGCCTGTGGGCCTTCACCGCGGAAGGCGACCCGAATTCGGGCGTGATCATTGGCGATGACAGCGTCATGATTGTAGAGGCACAGGCGACGCCGCGTCTGGCCAATAAGGTCATCGAGAAGGTGCGCGAAGTCACCGACAAGCCGATCAGCCACGTGGTGCTGACCCACTACCACGCGGTGCGCGTGTTGGGGGCCTCTGCCTATGGGGCACAGCAGATCATCATGTCCGACGTTGCCCGCGCGATGGTCGAGGAACGCGGACAGGAAGATTGGGACAGCGAATTCCAACGCTTTCCCCGATTGTTCGAGGGGCATGAATCAATTCCCGGTCTGACTTACCCGACCACCACATTCAGCGACAGCATGACCGTCTATCTGGGCAAACGTCGTGTTGATATCAAACACATCGGCCGCGCCCATACGGCGGGTGATGCGGTGATCCATGTGCCGGATCAGAACGTCATGTTCACGGGCGATATCGTTGAGGACCATTCGGCCTGCTATTGCGGCGACGGATACTTCGGCGACTGGGGGCAAACGCTCGATAACATCAAGGCCTATGACGTGGATGCGATCGCACCGGGTCGGGGGGGCGCCTTGATCGGCAAGGACGCCGTTGAGCGTGCGATTGAAAGCACGCGTGATTTCGTCGAAAGCACCTTCAAGCCAGCGCAGCGGGTCGCCATGAAAGGCGGCACGTTGAAAGAGGCATGGGATGCGGTGCGCGCGGAATGCGACCCGAAGTTCAAGGATTACGCGATCTACGAGCACTGCCTGCCGTTCAACGTCAGCCGCGCCTTCGACGAGGCCCGCGGCATCTGGCATCCGCGTATCTGGACCGACAAGCGCGATCTGGAAATGTGGGCGCAGTTGCAGGGCTAAGGCCGGGTCTGGGAGGGCAAACCATGGTCGACGTCCGGTATGACATCGCGTTCAAACTATACCCTTACGAAAAGGGTGCGGATCAGGATCTTGCCCCCCGGCGTCACCCTGTGGTGATCGTCGGGGGCGGGCCCATCGGGATGGCGCTGGCGCTTGATCTTGGGCGCAAGGGCACGCCTGTTGTGGTATTGGATGATCATGAAGGTGTCGGGCAGGGCAGTCGCGCCATCTGTTTTGCCAAACGCACGCTCGAGATCTGCGACCGCCTTGGCGCGGGCAAAGCGATGATCGACAAGGGCGTTCAGTGGAACGTCGGCAAGGTGTTTCATGGCGATGAAAGGGTGTTCGAATTCAACCTGCAACCCGAAGACGGCCATAAGGCTCCGGCGTTTATCAACCTGCAACAGCCCTATTTCGAGAAATACCTCGTGGATGAAATCCGTGTGGCGCAATGTGACGGCGCGCCCATTGAAATCCGCGGGCGCAACGCGGTCACGGGGGTGACACCGCGGGGCGATCACGTGGTGCTGGATATCAACACACCCGACGGCCCCTACCAGCTTGAGGCCGACTGGCTGGTCGCTTGCGATGGCGCACGGTCTCCCACGCGCGAGATGCTGGGCCTGAGCTTTGAGGGTCGCGTGTTCGAGGATAATTTCCTGATCGCTGATGTGAAGATGAAGGCCGATTTCCCGACCGAACGCTGGTTCTGGTTCGAGCCGCCCTTCAAAGACAGCGGCGCGTCGGCGCTTTTACACAAGCAGCCCGACGATATCTGGCGGATCGATTTCCAACTGGGGTGGGACATTGACCGCGCCAAGGAACTGAAGCCCGAGAATATTCGCGCCCGCGTGGATGCCATGTTGGGCGAGGGGGCGGAATACGAGCTCGAATGGACCTCGATCTACACGTTCCAATGTCGGCGTATGGAAAAGTTTCGACACGGCAGGGTGCTCTTTGCGGGCGACAGCGCGCATCAGGTATCCCCCTTTGGGGCGCGGGGGGCCAACTCTGGCGTGCAGGACGCGGACAATCTAGCGTGGAAACTTGATCTGGTGATCAAGGGCTTGGCACCCGACCGCCTGCTCGACAGCTATTCGCAAGAGCGGGTCCACGGCGCTGACGAGAATATCCTGAATTCCACCCGCGCAACGGATTTCCTTACCCCCAAAACAGAGATGAGCAAGATTTTCCGCAATGCGGTATTGAACCTCGCACACCGTCACCCCTTTGCACGGCCCCTGGTGAATTCCGGTCGTTTGTCCGTGCCATGTGTCTATGACGGGCTGTCACTGAACGGCCCCGATGCGCTGAATGGCCCCGCGACAAGCCGTGTTGGCGCCACCTGCAGCGACGCGCCCTTGAGGGACGGCTTCTTGCTGGATGTGGTGGGCGGCGTATTCACCGTTCTGGCGATCAATACCGACCCGCCCGCGCTGGCCGAGGTTGGCGGGGTCACGGTAAACACCGTCACGCTGAACACGCAAACCGACGATCCCAACGGAGCCATTGCGGCACGCTACCTCGGCGACGCGCCCTGCGGCATCTACCTGATCCGCCCGGACCAGCATGTCGCCGCACGGTGGGCCCGCGCAAGCGCCGCAGACATCCGGTCAGCCGTAGGCATCGCAACAGGAAAGGGGCAGTAACGATGGGTCTCAACCTTCAACCGAACATCAAGGATCCGGACGGGTTCTATGATGAATTGCTTCGCGCACATGAAGGGCGAAGCGAGGATGAAAGCGACGCATTCAACGCACGCCTGATCCTCATCCTCGCGAACCATATCGGTGACAGAGAAACCCTGCGCGCAGCATTGGCCGCCGCCAAATAGGGGCATCTGGCGTCTGAAGCCGCGTTGAGGTTTGGGATGCTATCACTAATGTTCGTTATCGCCGGCGAGAGCAAAGATAGTTCTCGTCCAATGAGGCGCGTTCCCTGTCGCGCCTTTTGGATTCTCAAGGGTCGTTGCGACGGTTTCCGCTATCTCAGTTTCATCAGTTCTTCCTGAATGCTTCTGTTGGCGTTCGCCAACCCAGACACTTTCTGGGGGTGCCGTTCAAGCGGTCACAAATCGACTTCATATCTCGATTTGAGAGCGCGGCCACAGGCGCATCTCTGGGCAAATAACGCCGCGCACGTTTGTTCAGGTTTTCGACGGAACCCTTTTGCCACGGAGCCTGTGGATCACAAAACCAGGCCTCTGTGCCGATACCAGGCTTCAACTTACGCCAATTCCTGAACTCGATCCCACGGTCAAAGGTGATGGATTTGCGGGCCGGTTGCGGCAGGGGTTCCATCACACCCACCAAGCGGTTCATCAGGTGCGTTGTGCTGCGGTCGTTGTTGCGGAACAGGACGGCGAAGCGGGTCTTGCGCTCGATGAGCGAGGCGACGTTCATCTTACCCTGAGCACGCTCGAAAATCATCAAATCGCCTTCCCACTCGCCGAAAGTCTCGCGGCTATCAACGTAGTCAGGGCGTTCGTGAATTGAGCGATCCGGCGGGAACACAAGGCCTCGTGGCCTGCGCGCGTGATGCGGACGCCGTTTTTTCCGGCGGTTGGGCAGGTAGCGTGCGAGTTCTGCAGATTGACCATCTGGGCCGTAAACATAGGCGTAGATCGTTTCATGACTTACGCGGGTTGTTTGGCCTTCATATTGCAATCGGCCCGCGATCTGCTCTGGTGACCAACCTTCCTTGAGCTGCCTGATTACGGCTTTTCTCAAGCCGACAAGGCGCACCAGTTTGCGCCGCCGCGCACGTCTTTCGGTCGCCGCTTTTTGAGCAATCACACCGTAGTATCCGTTCAGTTCCGGCAACTCTTTGTCGAAATAGTGATTGCGCTTGATCTCGCGATACACCGTGGAAACATGCCTGCCGATCTCTGCTGCAATCTCGCGCACAGCAATCTTGGCGTTCAACATGTCTTCTATCGCGCGTCGTTCACGCAGGTTAAGCTCTTTATGCGCCATCTTCCATTCTCCTTGCTTTCCAGCAAGATAGGGGAAATGTCGCAACCCAGTTTAGAATGTGCCCTCCTACGGAAACTGTAACTGATAATTAGGATTATGTAAAAACGTGTTCAACCCAGCGGCCAGCCCACACACATATCCCGGCTCATATATGCGGTGCCAGTAACGCCTGGATGTCGCTGTCGGGGGGCGCGTTTCAGCGGTTTCGGATTGGCGAAGCCGTGTCGGCCCGCGGCACCCACGCCGTGATTTATGACGCGCTGCGCTTGGTGAAAAGCGTGTAGGCCGCCTTGATCAAGAAGAGACCACTCTAGCCCCGCGCAGGCAGTCCGCTTTACCGCAGACCGTCTGCGCGGGGGCTAGAGTGGGCGGGTGCCACTGCCCACCTCAACACGCATGGAGCTTAGGAGATCAGTCGCGATGACGAGGGCACGGTGAAGCGCCCTGCCGCGAAGAACAATACCGTTGCCAATCCCGCGGGGACCACAAGCCCGAGGGACATGGGGAGCGCCGTACCCGCCCCGCCAATCGCGACAGAGGTAGAGACGGCAAAGGCAAGGGCGAACTGGATCGCCCCCAGCAACGCCGATCCCATGCCGGCAGCTTTCTCTGTCAGCGACATCGCGATGGACATCGCATTCGCCGATAGCAGCCCGACGCAGCCAATCGATATCCACAGCGGGATGGCGAATACCAGAAGCGAGCTTGTCTGCGACAGCAGCGCCAGCACCAAAGTAGCGGCGAAAAACAGCGGCAAGACGGCGGTGAGGATCTGTTCGGGGCTATAGCGGTTCAACAGCATGCCATTGATGCGGCCAAAGATGATAAGCGCGGTCGCAATAGCCGCGAACATCATGCCAAAGCCGATTGGACTCAGCCCGTAGATCCCTTGGAACACCCCAGAGGAACCCGTGATAAACGCGAACATGCCGCTTTGAATAAGCCCCGCGACCAGCGCCATGATGAGAAATCCGCGCTCGGACAGGAGCCGCTTGGCGGTTTTTGCACCCGTGCGGAAGGGGTGAGGCTGGCGGCCTTCGGCGGGCAATGTCTCGGGCAAGGTGATCACGGACAAGACCAGCGCGACAAGGCTGATAAGGGCCATCGTCGCAAAGATGGAACGCCAGCCAAACGCTTCAAGCAACAGGCTGCCCAACGTGGGCGAGGCGATGGGGCCAAGCGTCAGCAACATGACAAGTACCGTCATGACTTTCGCCGCCTTTCGTCCTTCGTACAGGTCTTTGACCATGGCGCGCCCCACGACCATGCCCGCGCTCGCCCCGATGGCCTGTATGAAACGAAGTGCGTTGAACCACGCGATGTCGCTGAGCAACGGCAGAATAACAGAGGTCACGGTGAAAAGGACGGTGCCGATCAAAAGCGGCCCCTTGCGCCCGTAGGTATCGGTCAACGGGCCGATCAGGATTTGCCCGAAACAGAGCCCCAGAAAAAAGAGAGAGAGCGACAGCTCGGCCGCCGTATGGGTGGCGTTCATCGACGTCGCGAGATCCCCGAGGGCGGCCAGATACATGTCGGTTGCCAAGGGCGGAAAAAGGGAGAGCAGGCCTAGGGTTGCGGTCACAGCGAACGCGCGGCTTGAGGACAAGGAAATTTGAGACATCTTCGCTCCAACGAGATAATAGACTACGGTCTACTTGCGTTTAGTAGATCGCAGTCTAACAATCAATGTCATACCACGCTGCATCGATGAACAGGAGCTGTGCATGTCGGTAAAGAAGTCGGGCGGACGCCCCGCGAGTGAGGAAGCCAGCGCCGCTTTGAAAGCCGCCGCACTGCGGCTTGTGCGGGAAACGGGGTACGAAAAAGTCTCTATCGCGGCGATTATTGCCGAGGCGGGCGTCGCACGCCAAACGCTCTACAACCGCTGGGACACAAAGGCGGACCTCATCCTCGAAGCGATTTTCGAGGCGACGAATTCTTATGCCGCTGAACCGCCTTTGGATCGCGCGCAAGACTATAGGGCGCAGCTTGAAGACTTCCTGATCAAGGTTTTCGAACACCTGAAGGTCGACGGCGGAACGATCCGGTCGCTGATTGCATCGTCACAGCAAGACGCAAAATTTCACGCGTCGTTCCATGCTAAATTCGTTCTGCCGCGCGAGCAGATGATGACGCTGATGCTGCGTCAGGCGCAGGACCACGGGGCACTTTCACCCGCGCGCAACGTCGAGGTATTGTCGACCATGATCCACGGTGCATTCTGGTATCGCTTGTTGAACCGCGGCGTATTGGATGCGACTTTCGCGAAAGAGCTCGTGGCAGAGACCTTTGTCTGAACCCGCCTTGTGATCGCGGGCACCGCCCCTAAACCGACAGATATTGATCCCGAATTTCCGGCTGCGATTGCAGCGCGGCGAGCGTGCCGACGAATTTCTGTGTGCCGTGTTCGATGATCACCACGCCATCGGCGACCGCTTGCGCGAAATGCAGGTTCTGTTCGGACAGTAGCACCGTCAGCCCCTCTGCCTTGAGTTGCAGGATCACGCGGGCCATCTGTTCGACGATCACCGGCGCGATACCTTCGGAGGGTTCGTCCAGCAGGATGAATGCGGGGTTGCCCATCAGTGTGCGGGCGATGGTCAGCATCTGCTGTTCGCCCCCCGACAGCGCCTTGCCGCGGTTGTGACGGCGTTCGGCGAGGTTGGGGAACAGATCGAACACCATATCCTCGGTCCAGGTGGTGCAGCCGTCGCGGGGGGGCTGGCGGCCGACCTCAAGGTTTTCCAGCACGGTAAGCTGGGTGAAAATCCGGCGTTCCTCGGGGACGTAGCCCAGACCGTTGCGCGCGACCTTGTGGCTGGGCCAGCCAGTGATGTCCTGGCCCTGATAGACGATCTTGCCCTGCCGTGGCCGCACCAGCTGCATGATGGATTTCATCGTCGTGGTCTTGCCCGCACCATTGCGCCCCAGCAGGGCGACGACAGTGCCGCGATCCACGGTAAAGTTCAGGTCATTCAGCACCTGCGCCTTGCCGTAGAATGAATTGACGCCGTTCACCTCAAGCATGGGCACCCTCCTGCGCTTTGAACAGCGTGCCGCCGCCCAGATAGACCTCTTGCACCTGCGGGTTGTTGCGGATCTCGTCCACAGTGCCGTCGGCGATGAGCTGGCCACGGTTCAGCACCATGATGCGGTGCGAATGGGCAAAGACCACGTCCATGTCATGTTCGGTAAACAAAACGCTGATGCCCCGTTGCTCTAGTATATCGGCGGTCAGCTGCATCAGCGCGATCCGTTCGCGCGGTGCCATGCCTGCGGTGGGTTCATCCATCAGCAGCAGGATCGGATCATTGGCCAGCGCCACGGCGAGCTCCAGCCGCTTGAGGTCGCCATAGGCCAGCACCGCGCAGTGGCGTTCGGACTGGTCGGCCATCCCCACGGTATCAAGCAGCGCCAGCGCCTCGTCGCGGTAGAGTTTATAGGCGAAGGTGGTCAGGGAATAGAGCCGCTTGTGATGCGACATCAGCGCCATCTGCACGTTTTCGACCACGGTCATCGAGGCATAGGTCGCGGTGATCTGGAACGTCCGCCCCACCCCCATGCGCCAGATCTTGCGCGGCTGCATGCCCGCGATGTTCTTGCCCATCAGCTGCACGGTGCCCGACGACGGCTTGAGCTGTCCCATCAGCATGTTGAAACAGGNGCTTTTGCCCGCGCCATTGGGGCCGATCAGCGCCAGCAGCTCTCCCTTGGCAAGATCAAAGCTCACGTCATCCACNGCNTTGATNGCNCCNAAATTGCGGGACAGGTTGCGCACAGACAGGATCGGGCTCATTTCGCGTCCTCCGGTGTTTTCAGCAGGCCAATGCGTTCGCCCGCCTTGCGCAGCGATCCGACGATGCCTTCGGGGCCAAGGATCACGACAAAGATGATCAGCAGNCCCAAGGCGAGGCGCCAGTATTCGAAACGGGTCAGNTAGTCTTTGACGCCNTCAAAGAAGGCNCCGCCGACCCAGCCGCCCGACAGGGTCTTCACCCCGCCCAGAAACACCACGATCAGCGCGTCGAAACTGCGNGCGGTTTCAAGCTCGTTNGGGAAGATGCTGCCCTTGGAGAAGACGAACANCCCGCCCGCGAGCCCCGCCATGATGCCCGCAAAGGTAAAGGCGACCCATTGGATGCGTTTGGTGTTGATCCCCATCGCCTCGGCTTGNCGCGCACTGTCGCGGGCCGCGCGCANGGCATAGCCNAAGGGCGCATGNGCNGCTTGGCGCAGCAGCAGGATGCCCCCGATGCAGAAGACAAAAGCGAGGTAGTAATAGACNTCATTGTCNGANGCCCAATCGGACGGCCAGATGTTGACCAGCCCGTCNTCGCCCCCCGTCACATCNCCCCANTGGAANGCNAGGCTCCAGAGCAGTTGCCCGAAGGCGAGCGTNAGCATGGCGAAGTAGACACCGGTGGACCGCAGGCANACCCAGCCGATCACCACGGCGGCCAGCCCCGCGCAGATCGGNGCCAGCACCAGCGCCAGCTCCATCGGGGTGTC
This sequence comes from Sulfitobacter sp. TMED3, assembly GCF_002167505.1. Lineage (NCBI taxonomy): Bacteria > Pseudomonadati > Pseudomonadota > Alphaproteobacteria > Rhodobacterales > Roseobacteraceae > Sulfitobacter > Sulfitobacter sp. TMED3. Next base: position 28,011 of record NZ_NHBI01000052.1, read on the forward strand.
GGCATAGGTCACAAACAGCGCCGCGGCATAGGCCCCCCCGCCAAAGAAGGCCGCATGGCCAAAGCTGACCAACCCGCCCTGCCCCAGCATGAAATGCAGCGAGGCGGCGAAGAGACAGAAGATCATGATGTCGGTCACCAGCACCACGGCGAAATTCCCGCCGTAGAACGGCAGCAGCGCAAGGATGAACAGCCCCGCCATCACCAGCAAGCGCATNCGATTGCCCGCGGGCTTGATCGGGCGCTCCGGCTCTCCGGTCTGGCCATGCTCGCCCGCGATCTCCTCTTTCCCGAGCAGGCCGAAGGGGCGGAACATCAGGACGATCACCATGACGACAAACATCAGCACAAGCGTCGANTGCGGCGCATAGGTCACGCCAAACACATTCAGGACCGAGATGATCACCGCCGCCAGATAGGCCCCCGGNAGNGACCCCATGCCGCCGATGACCACGACCACAAAGACCGACCCGATAATGCTGAAATCCATCAACAGATCGGCACCCCCCTTGGGCAGTTGCAACGCGCCGCCAAGACCGGCAAGCGCACAGCCCAGAAAGAACACGCCCGTGAACAGCCACGCCTGATTGACCCCAAGGGCACCGACCATCTCGCGGTCCTGGGTGGCGGCGCGCACCAAGGTGCCGACACGGGTTTTCGTGATCAGATACCACAGGGCGATGGCNACGAAGGGCGTGATGATGATCAGCGCGATGTCATATTGCGGCACGGGTTCCCCCATGATGCGGATCACCCCTTTCAGCCCCGGCGCGCGCGGGCCCAGCAGATCTTGCGGGCCCCAGATCATCANCGCCAGNTCCTGAATGACAAGGATCACGCCAAAGGTCGCGACCAGNTGGAACAGTTCAGGCGCGCTATAGACAGGNCGCAGCACNCAGATCTCGACGATCACCCCGATCAGCCCGACNATCAGCCCCGCCAGCAGGATCGCCCCCCAGAANCCGACCATGCCCGGCAGCACCTGCATCAGCGAATAGNCGACATAAGCCCCCAGCATATAGAACGACCCATGGGCAAAATTCACCACCCGCGTGACGCCAAAGATCAGCGACAGCCCAGAGGCAACCATGAAGAGCGCACCCGCATTGGCAAGCCCAGTCAGAATCTGTGCGATGAAAAGGCCCATGGGCACCTCTTGATGTTGGGGNTGGGGTCAGATGCAGCCAAGGGGGCCTCCCCCCCCTTGGCTGCGGGTCCGGNTTATTCTGCCGGACGCAGTTTCGACACCTCTTCGTCAGACGGCAGGTAGTCGGCGCCGTCCAGATAGGTCCAGTCGGTCATGACGCCCGCACCGTCCTTGAGCATGGTCTTCCCGACAAAGGCCCCCATGGTGGCCTGATTGTCGATCTCGCGGAANGTGATGTCGCCCACGGGCGTCGCCACATCCAGCCCTTCGAAGGCCATACGGATCGCGTCGCCTTCGGTCGATCCCGCCTTGCTGATCGCGGCGGCGATGCTTTGCGCGGTCATATACCCGACGAGNGANCCGAGCTTTGGNGTTTCNTCGAATTTCGCCTGATAGGCATCAACGAAAGGCTTGTTCGCGCCNTCCTCATCCGAGAAGTCATACCAGGGATAACCGGTCACGACCCAGCCTTCGGGGGCTTCGTCGGCCAGNGGTTCAAGGTATTCCGGTTCGCCCGAAAGCAGGCCATAGACCGTGCGCCCGTCGAACAGACCACGGGTGGTACCTTCGCGGACGAACTTGGCAAGGTCGGGGCCGAAGGTCACGTTATAGATCGCGTCCGGCTTGGACCGCTCCAGCGCCTGAACCTCGGCGCCGGCGTCGATCTTGAACAGGGCGGGCCATTGCTCTCCGACGAATTCGACCTCGGGCTTCAGTTCGGTCAGCACTTCCTTAAAGGCGGCCACCGCGTCTTTGCCATAGGCGTAGTTNGGNGCGATGGTCGCGTATTTCACGGCATCGGTCTTGGCNGCCTGTTCNGCCAGCATNGCGGCCTGCATATAGGTCGAGGTCCGCAGGCGGAAGGTCCAGGGGTTGCCTTGGCTCCAGGTCAGGGCATCGGCCAGCGGTTCGGCGGCGAGGTACACCCAGCCCTTTTCCGCCGCGACCGAGGAGATCGCCAGACCGACGTTCGACAGGATCGAACCGGTGATCATCACGGTGCCTTCGCTGGTCATCAGCTCNTCGGCGATTTTGATCGCTNCACCGGGGTCGCCCTGATCGTCGCGGAAGATGAATTCGAGCGGGCGATCCAGCACACCGCCATCGGCGTTGATTTCCTCNAGCGCCAGTTCGATGCCCTGTTTATACGGCTCGGCAAAGGCGGCGAGACGTTTGTAGTGGTTGATCTCTCCGACTTTGATCGGGTCGCCCGACTGCGCCGNTGCGGCAAAGCCGGTGACGCCAAGGGCAAAGGCCCCTATGACGCTGTTCAGGAATGTCTTTCTGTTCATGTGATGGTCCTCTCGTGTTGGGGTGTGCCGTCTGCTGCGGCTTTGCTTTTTATGGATCAATCATGCTGGACAAAGACCGGTGCGACGGGGTCGCCCAGATCGTCCGTCGCCTCTGCCTCGATCCGGTCGCGGATGCGTTTGCGGTAGACGTTGGGCGCTTTGTCGATAGCGATGCGGATGGGNTTGCGTTTTTGGGGGCGCTGTTCTTCTTGGTGGACGGCTTCCAAAATCGCCTTGTCCTCGGCAAATGCTACGCGGAACATCGCGTCCATTTGGTCCGACGCGGCGTCATCGCCTAGGGCGGTGTTGCGCAGGTGCATCCAGTGGTCGATCGTATAGTCCTCTGTCACGGGTGTGACGAAATGGAGCGCAAAGATACGCACGCCTTTGTTGCGCTGATCTTCGGGAAGTTCAAGCTTTGCATCAGACGACCCAAAGTCAATCACGGCGGTCGAGGGCATGTGCAGATAGTAATAATGCCAGCGGTCCACATTGCCGCTAAAGCCGCCGAATGCCTTGAAAAAGCCGATGGGTTCCGCGTCTCTGATCCAGCGCCATGCCACGATCACCTCNTCTGCGGTTTTGACGTGCACGGGTACGTTTTCNGAGGCCGCATTNCCCAATGTCGTCGGATGGACAAAGCTGACATGCGCCGGATCCACAAGGTTTTCGGCAACGTTGAGGTAATTTGCGCGGATATGCAGCTTGTCCCCGTGGTGGACGTGCCACCCCTCCTGACCCAGCTCGGGCAAGTCAAAGGCCAGCGCGGGGTCGGCCTTGTCGGCGTCGCCCATCCAGATGAACACAATGNCGTGGCGTTCCAGCACCGGATAGCTGTCAACATAGGCGGATNTGGGCAGGTTCGATTGCCCCGGCACCCGCACGCAGGCCCCGTCCGCGCCAAAGGTCATACCGTGATAGCCGCATTGAATGGTGTCGCCGATGCGCTTGCCCTTGGACAGCGGNAGCAGCCGGTGCGGGCAGCGATCTTCGAGCACGGCGATCTGGCCATCGCTGGTGCGGTANGCTACTAGGTTCTGCGCAAGCAATGTCAGCGGCACCAGCTCATCGCCAAAGTCGGTAGACCAACCCGCAACGTACCAAGCGTTTCTGACAAAGGACATCGGTTCACTCCTTGCTCTGCACAGCTTCATGAAGGACCAAAAAATTGTTAGCTGTCAAACAATTTCTNGCGCCCCATCTGATATAGACCCCAGATGGAAACCGTGGGATGATAGTGCCTAATCTATACGCATTGACCCAAGAGCACTGGATAAGAACCTTGGTTGAAACCACACAAGACCTGACCCTGACCGCAGACTATGCGTTGGAACAACAGATCGGGTTCAAGCTGCGCCTCGCGAACCAGCGCCACCTTGAAATCTTNAACCGGCGGATGCCGGATATCACGCCNACACAATTCGCCGTGCTGGCCAAGCTGCGCGACGAGGCGCGGATCAGCCAGAACCATCTGGGGCGTCTGGTCGGGATGGACGCGGCGACCACCAAAGGCGTGATCGACCGGTTGCGCAAAAAGGGGCTGGTCCATTCCACCCCGTCAAAGACCGACATGCGGCGGCTGGAGATTTCGCTGACCGACGAAGGCATCGCGGTGACCGCCAAGGCGATTGCCACCGCGCAGGAAATCTCGGCCGAGACGGTCGGCAACCTCACCCCGCGCGAGGTCGACCGGCTACTGGCCCTGCTTGAGAAACTATAGGCTCTAACGCAGGCCGTCCTTGCCTTCGGCGTCTGCGTGGGTCAGCCCACCGACACGGGGCAAGGGGCGCCCGCTATCGGTCACGGCCACGGCCACCAGTATCTCGCCCGCGCGCGGCGCGTCGTTCAACCGCACCTCGATCCCGTCGAAATGGCTGCGCACATAGGCGGCGTCCTTGTGCCCCAAAGGCACGTCAAGCACCTGCCCCGGCCCGCCCATCTTTTTCGACGACGGCACCAGTGCGGCCCCCTTTTCAACCGCGACCCGCAGCGGTGCGCCCAGTTTCGGGTGCAGGATCGCGGCGGCATGTTCCAGCTCTCCCCCCTCGCCCACCATCGCGGCCTTGCCATAGCTTTCGGCCTGCGCGGGGGTGATCCCAAGGGCCGCAACACATTTATCGCCCAGCAATCCCCCCAGCTCTGCGCCGATGTCCATCAGTGTGGTCAGGTCTTCCGTATAAGAGCCTACAAAGGGGTTTTTGATCACGGCCACAGCAACGGCCTTGCGCGTGGGGGGCGATATCTGCTGCCCAATCTCGCGGTGGGTCTCTTCGATCCAAGTGGCGACTTTGCGGATTTCGGCGCTCATCTCAGGCCATCCTTTCCTTCGATTTCCTTTGCATCCAACCCGCCCGCGCGGTTGTGGATACGTGCCCCTGTGGTCATCACAAGGATCACCGCCATTTCTTCGGCGCGGGGGCTGTCATTCAAGCCGACCTCGATTGAATCGAAATGGCTGCGCACATAAGAGGCATCGACATGGGTCACAGGCACATCCAGCCGCACCCCCGCCGCGCCGACCTTTTTCGTCGATGGCACAATCGCCTTCGACCCCCCAAGCACGTCGCGCATCGCATAGCCGCCGGGGGCGTGCCAGAGCGCACCGTGCTCCAACTCTCCGCCCGTGCCGACGATGCTGCCTTTGCCGTAGCCTTCGATCTGTGCCGCCTCGACCCCGAGCGCCGCCAGCAGCTTTTGCGCCATCGCGACCCCCAGCGGTTTGAGGTCTTCCATAAAGGGCTGGATGTCCTCGATATAAGAGCCTGCATAGGGGTTTTGGATCACAGCCATAACCGACCCGCGTTTCAGCGGCGTATTGGCGCGGGGGCCGCCTTCGTGGAAAATCTCTTCGACGCTGGTGACAATTTTGCGGGTCATAACCTCAGGCATATTCGGGGGCTTTCACTAGGGATTTCAGGGTTTCGGGCAAGCCGATAACAGTATGTTGGTCGCGCAGAAAAAGCGCCGCGCCAGAGATGAGGCCACGGTCGCGCAAACCCTGCGCCGCTGTCGCGCCNGCCTTGAGGGCGTGGNTAACATCGGCAGGGGAGAGCGGCCCNACATGGGTAACCACCGTTGCCGCACCAAGGTCACTGTCGTCGTGCAGCAGGTTGGCGGGGCTACGCCGGATCGCGGGATGNGCGGGCAGATCGACGGCGTTGCCAAGTTTGGTCGCCGCCGCNTCGGCCATCGCGGCGGATCGGGCCAGCACGGTGACACTGTCGGCAATGCCCAAGGACTGGCTGCGCCCGCCCTGCCCGCTGGTGGCGATGCCGCGAATGNGATCACTGCTGCGGATCGTGACGGTGCCAAGCGACCGCCCGTCCAGCCCCGCGATGCCCACGTCAAANCGCGCGCCNTCGGTCAGATGCAGCGCGATATCGCCACCGTTGTTNACATAGGCGCGGGTCAGATCGGCGGCATCCACCATGGCCGACAATACCTCTGCCGCGACGGCACCGGCNACGNAGATCATCGGCGTGGTCAGCCCGTCGGCATGGGGCAAGGCGGCGCGGTACATGGCGCGGGCGATCTTGCCGTTTGGTTTGGTGCCCACAGGGCGGCGCAGCAGGGGCAGTTCTGCCGTCAGTTCAGACAGGATCGTGCCAAAGCGATCGAAACCCGCGCGAAACGCCAGATCTCGCGCGCCATCCGCCCCGATGACCAGATCNATCGGGCCGTGGGACAGATGCAGCCTGCCACCNGGGAGNAGAGCCGCCTGTGCCGTCATGTCTTGTCCTTCGACCAGCCGTAGTTTTCCCGCGCGTTCGGGTCGGGTTGCAGCAGTTGCTGCGCCACCCGTCGCACATCATCGGTGACCACATCACGCACGGGCTGGATATGCTCCATATGCCCGCCAAGCGTGCCGTAATCCTCGCGCCGCAGGGTGAATTCNATCGGTGCCACCAGCGCGGGGGTGGGTACATAACCGAAAGAGTTCGTGGGCATATCCATGACATCCACCATGACGGTTATNCCGCCNCCCGGCCAGACATAGGCCTCGGCCCCGCCGCAGGACACATGNGTCAGCGATTCCTTGACCGACCGCGTCAGCCGCACGGGGTTCTCTGTCACGCCGGCNCGCANACTGCCGCCCGCCCCCCCCATGAACAGCACNGAACAAAGCGAGGGTTCGCAATTCTCGGCGATGCGGTCCGCGACGACCAGCAGCTCGGGCGTGATCTCGGCTGGTTGCGGGATCAGGTCATCATCCAGCGTGAAATAGGCCCATTGCTCTCCGGTGGTAGAGATCATCAGCAGCCGCAGCCCCGGCCAGGCACGCTTCGGGTCGGCGTCACGCAGGATGGTCAGCGGGTCTTCAACATCGGTGCCGCCCCATCCGGTGCCGGGGTCCGCCACCTGAAAATACCGTCCCGGCGTTGACCGCCGCCCGTTCACGCGGATGCCCGACGGGGTCATATCCAGCCCCTTGCCCGCCTCGTGTTCTGTCAGCACGCCGGTGATGTGATCATCGACAACGACGACCTCGTCCACATGCCCGTGCCATTGTTTGGCGAACATNCCGATGGTCGCTGACCCACAGCCCACGCGCATCAGCTTTTCCGGNACGCCGTTGATGATCGGCGCTTTGCCCGCCTCGACCACCATGGTGACGCCGCCGTCGATGGTGACCTCGACCGGTTCACGGTTACATAGGCGCAGCAGCGCGTCACAGGTCACGCGGCCCTCTTTCTTGGAGCCGCCGGTCAGATGCTCGACCCCGCCCAAAGACAGCATCTTGGACCCGTATTCCGAGGTCATCACGTNTCCGATCGCCTCTCCGTCAACGCGCACCACNGCGCGCTCGTCGCCGATGTGGCGGTCGGTGTCGATCTTCACCTTGACCCCGCAATACGAAAAAATGCCCTCGGTCACGACCGTGATCATATCCACGCCCTCGACCTCTTGGCTGACGATGAAGGGCGCGGGTTTGTAGTCGGGATAGGTGGTCCCCGCCCCNACGGCGGTGACGAAATCGCGCCCGCCCTGAATNACGTCGCCGTCCCAATCTTGCGCNTTNTCGCCCTGATCCAGAAAAGCGACGGCCTTGGCCCCCGACTGGATCACGGTCAGCGGGTCCAGCCGTACCAATTCGCCCGCGTGGTTGGCATAGCGGTCGCAGGCTCCGGATTTGCCGTCGGCGATGAAACACATCACCGGGCAGGCATCGCAGCGGATTTTCACAGGCTTGGGGTCGCGCAGGTCGTCAGGCATGTCCGGCCTCCTTCAGGGCGGCGCGCAGGCGCGTCGGCGTGGCCGGTGTCTGCGTCACGCGNGCACCGGTGGCATGGTAGATAGCGTTGAGGATCGCGGGGGCGGTGGGGATCAGCACATGTTCGCCCAGACCTTTCGCGCCGTAGGGNCCATGGGCATCGGCNACCTCNAGGATCAGCGTCTCGATCGGGGGAACGTCGCCGATGGTCGGCACCAGATAGTCATGCAGGTTCTCGGTGCGCCCGGGGATATANTCCTCCATCAGCGCCATACCAAGCCCTTGGGCGATGCCNCCCTGNACCTGCCCCTCGACCAGCAACGGGTTGATCGCACGACCCACGTCATGGGCGGCGACAAAGCGCAGCGGGCGGCANAGGCCAAGGGCGATATCCACCTCGACCACCACCAGATGCGCGGCATAGCCGAACTGCGCATAGGGCACGCCCTGCCCGTTTTCATCCAGCGGTTTGACNGGCGGATCATAGCTTTCCTGCGCCTGCAGCACATAGCCCTGCGCATCGACCGGCAGCCGCGTCAGATCAAGGCGCTGCGTGCGCCCGCCGTCGGTCACCGTGAGCTGCCCGTCTTGGGAGCCGATCTGCGCGGCGGGGCCCGCATTGACNTGCCGCAGGATCTGCGCCCGCAGCGCCTCTCCGGTCTTCAGCGCGGCATTGCCCGACACAAAGGTCTGCCGCGAGGCAGAGGTTTTGCCCGCGTCCGGCGTGATATCGGTGTCACCGCCTAGGATCTTGATCCCCTCGACAGACAGCCCAAGCGCTTGGGCAAAGATCTGCGGGATCACCGTATTGGCCCCCTGCCCGATGTCCATCGCGCCTTGGTGCAGCACAACCGTGCCATCCGCCCGCACGCCCGCCAGAATGGTTGACGGGTTCGGCAGCGAGGTATTGCCGCAGCCGTACCACGCCCCCGCGATCCCGACACCGCGTTTCACCGTGTCATTCTTTGCATTGAACCGGGCGCATTCGGCTTTCGCCTCCTCCCACGCGGGGCGCAACGCCTCTAGACAGGGAGCGATGCCGACGCCCTGATCGAACACCTGCCCGCAGACCGTGGGCACCCCGTCCGTCAGGGCGTTCTTCAAACGGAACTCCAGCGGATCAAGCCCCAGCTTTTCGGCCAGCAGGTCAAAGGCGGTTTCTTGTGCGATGGCCGATTGCGGAACGCCGAAGCCGCGGAAGGCGCCGGCGGGGGGGCAATGGGTATGCACGGCACGGCTGCGTGCGCGATAGTCAGGGATGTGGTAGGGGCCAGAGGCATGCACCGGCACGCGATTGGCGACCGTCGGCCCCCAGCTGGCATAGGCACCGGTGTTGAAATCCCCGTCAAACCGCAGCCCCGACAGCGTCCCATCCGCCTTGGCCCCGACCTTGATCATGATCTGCGCGGGGTGGCGTTTGGTGGTCGATTGCATCGTCTCGGCGCGCGCATAGGTCATGCGCACGGGCCGCGCCGTCTTGAGCGCGGCAAGCGCGATGAAGGGCTGCAACGACAGGTCGATCTTGGATCCGAAGCCGCCCCCGACCGCCGTCGGCACAATGCGGATGTCGGCCATGGGACGGTCAAGGATCGCGGCCAGTGCTTCGCGGTCCATACCTGGCGCCTGGGTGCAGGCATGCACATGGATGCGCCCGTCGATCACTTGGGCAAAGCCTGCCTCTGGCTCGATATAGCCATGTTCGACAAAACTGGTGGTATACTGCGCCTCGACCGTGACGTCGGCGGCGTCGAGCGCGGCCTCCACATCGCCGCATTGCACGAAGCCGCCGCACATGATGTTCCCTTTGCGGTCCTCGAACAGCTGCGGCGCGTCGGGGGTGGTCGCGGCATCGGTATCGGCAAGCGCAGTTTGTGGCGACCAATGGACAGGAAAGCTTTCCAGATCAAGGGCGATCATCGCCTCCGCCTCTCCCACGACGCAAGCCACCGCCTCCCCCCGGAACCGGATATGGTTCACAGCGAAAACCGGCTGGTCGATGAAGCCGGGGATCACGCCAAAGGCGTTGAGGCCGGGCACGTCATCTGCGGTCAGGATGCAATGGATCCCGGGCTGCGCGCTGCGCCATGCCTCAAGATCGCCGAAGGAAAATCCGGCCGAGGCATGGGGCGAGCGGACGACCCGCGCGATCAAAGCACCGGCCGGGGCAACGTCATCGCCAAACGCCTCTGACCCGTCGACCTTGGCCTGCCCGTCCAGCCGCCGCGCAGGTTGACCAAGCGCGGTAGAGGCGACAGTCAGCCCGTCGGCAGCATGGGCCCCGACCACCGCGTCGATGATCTTGCGATAGCCGGTGCAGCGACACAGCACGCCGCCAAGGGCATCCTGCACCTGCGCCGCGCTCGGCTGCGGCACCTCGCGCAACAGCGCCACGGCAGAGACCATCATCCCCGGTGTGCAAATCCCGCATTGCGCGGCCTGATGGTGCTGAAAGCTTTGCATCAACGCCTGCGCGTCGTGGTCGGTTTTCACCAGCCCCGCCAGCGTCTCCACCTGCCGCCCCACTGCCTGCTGCACGGGCATCAGGCAGGCGCAGACCGGCGCGCCATCGACCAGCACAGTGCAGGCCCCGCAATCGCCCGCGTTGCAGCCGATCTTTACATCCTTGCGGTCCAGCCGCTCGCGCAGCGCGTAAGATAAGCGTTCACCGGGCAGCGGTTCAACCTGTGCAATGCTGCCGTTCAGGGTGAAAGAGGTCACTTCTGTCGTGGTCGGCCTATCCATCACAGAGCCCCTTTCAAGGCGCGCATCACAGCGCGGCGGACCAAAGTGACGCTGGCGGCAAGGCGGTAGTCGGCGCTGGCGCGCGCATCCGTAATGGGGCTTAGCGATTGCACCAGATCAGCAGTCATGCGGTTTTCTACATCGCCAAGGGCGCTACCGCGAAGCTGATCCTCAAGCGCGGTGAGCCGCTGCGCGACGGGGGATGCGGCACCGATGGCGATGCGGATATCGGTGAGTCTGCCGCTCTCGATCTTTGCCAGCACCGCGACCATGCAGATCGAGATCACCAGATACTTCCGCGCACCGAGTTTGACAAAGCTGCTGTGACTATCAGCCGGGGGCGCGGGGATATGGATGGCGGTGACAAGCTCGTTCTGGGCGCGGACGGTCTGGCGCACGCCTTGCAGGAACTGCGACAAGGGCAGCACGCGCGACCCGTTTGCGCTGCAAAGCTCTACCTCGGCATTCAGGGTCAGCAGCGGCGGCACCCCGTCGGCGGCAGGAGAAGCGTTGCACAGATTACCCGCGATGGTGCCTGCGTTCTGGATCTGGATCGACCCGACCTCGCGCGCCGCCAGCTTGAGCCCGTCGAAAGCGGCGGGCAGATCAGCGCGGATGATGTCTGTCCATGTGGTGGCCGCCCCGATACGCCAGCCTTGGTCTGTTTGGCTGATGCCGCGCAGCTCTGGCAAGCGGGTGATATCCAACAGGTCGCCCGTCACAGGACGGTCGCCGCGTGCGGGGAACCAATCGGTCCCCCCCGCGATGATCGACACCGGCCCCGCGGCCAATGTGGTTAGCGCTTGATCCAATGTCGTCGCGGTCAGGTAGCTCATCGGGTCACCTTTTGCTGCGGGCGTAAAACTTGTTGGTATACGAATAGAAGTGCGTCGGGTGCCTTCGTGTCAAATCAATTCGCATGTCGTCAGCCGACAAAGGCTTTTTCGACCACAAAACTGGCAGGGCGATTATTTGCCCCCTCCACCAGCCCAAAGGATTCGAGCGCGGCTTTGGTGTCGTTCAACATGGCCATCGACCCGCAGATCATCGCGCGGTCGCGATCAGGAGAGATCGGCGGCACGTCCAAATCGCGGAACATCTTGCCCGACGCCATCAGGTCGGTTTGCCGCCCTTCGCGCGGCCACGGCGCGCGGGTCAGCGTGTCGTATAGGGTCAGCCTTTGCGCCAATTCCCCCACCAGCGGATCGGCCTTGAGGCTGGCGACCAGATCACGGCCATAGGTCAGCTCTTTGGCGGTGCGACAGGTGTGGCACAGGATCAGATCGTCGAACTTCTCATAGGTCTCGGGGTCACGGATGACCGACGCGAAAGGCGCGATGCCGGTCCCCGTGGCGAACATCCACAGCCGTTTGCCGGGCAGCAAGGCATCATTCACCAATGTCCCCGTCGGCTTGCGGCGCATCAGCACGGTATCACCGACCTTGAGCTTTTGGAGGTGCTGCGTCAGCGGCCCGTCAGGTACTTTGATAGAGTAGAACTCGACCCCCTCGTCCCACGACGGAGACGCGATGGAATAGGCACGAAACACCGGCTTTTCGGCATTGGGCAGCCCGATCATCACGAACTCCCCCGACCGGAAGCGGAAGGACGGGTCGCGGGTGATGCGGAAGCGGAACAGGCTGTCGGTATAATGCTGCACCTCCGTCACCGTTTCGGCAAAGACACCTGCGGGGATCGGGAAGCTGGGGCGAGAGAGAGAAGCGGCGTCCATGGAAAGTCCTTATCGACTGCGTATGTATTATTGTTTGTATGCGAATGATTATCTGTCAAGCGTTTCATCTTGATCGGTTGAATTTTTCTGTTAGCGTTCAAATGAAACTGATGTTGCTTGAAAGGCGTGCCCCATGTCAGACACCTCTGCAAAACTCGTGATCCGGAACATCGGGATGATCCTGACCGGCAAGATGGAAGACCCCATTGCCGACGGGGATTGCCTGATCGCGATGGATGGGAAGATCACGGAATGGGGCTATGCCAAGGATATGGATTGTGACGGGGCCACGACAGAAGTCGACGCCCATGGCGCGACGCTGGCACCGGGGTTGATCGACAGCCATGTGCACCCGGTGGTGGGCGACTATACCCCGCGCCAGCAGCAGTTGGGGTGGATCGATTCAACGCTGCACGGCGGGGTGACCACGCTGATCTCTGCCGGCGAAGTGCATATGCCGGGCCGCCCGAAGGATATCGTCGGCCTCAAGGCGATGGCGATCGCGTCACAGCGTTGGTACGAAAACTTCCGCCCCTCGGGCGTCAAGGTTCACGCGGGCGCGCCGGTGATCGAACAGGGCATGGTAGAGGAAGACTTTGCCGAGATGGCCAAGGCCGGCGTGACCCTGCTGGGCGAGGTCGGACTGGGCACGGTCAAGGATGGCAAGACCGCCGCGCAGATGGTCGGATGGGCACGCAAATACGGCATGCAAAGCACGATCCACACCGGCGGCCCGTCGATCCCCGGATCAGGGCTGATCGATGCGGATATGGTGCTTGAGACAGGAACGGATGTGGTCGGGCATATCAACGGCGGGCACTCTGCCCTGCCCGACGATCAGATCATCTGCCTCTGCGAGGGCTGCAAGGCCGCGCTTGAGATCGTGCACAACGGGAACGAACGCGCCGCCTTGCTGACGCTGAACACAGCGCGCGAGTTGGGCAAGCTTGATCAGTTGATCCTGGGCACCGACGGTCCGGCGGGATCTGGCGTGCAGCCTTTGGGGATCATGCGCATGGTTGCGATGCTGTCGTCGCTTGGCGATGTACCTGCCGAGATCGCCTTTTGCTTTGCCAACGGCAACACCGCACGGCAACGCAAGCTGGACACCGGATTGATCGAGGTCGGCAAATGCGCCGATTTCGTCCTGATGGATCAGGCACAGCATGCGCCCGGCAAAAATATGCTTGAATCTGTGCAACTGGGAAATCTGCCCGGTGTTGGCATGACGGTGATTGATGGCGTGGTACGCAGCCTGCGCAGCCGGAATACGCCCCCTGCCACGCGGCTCCCCGAGCTGATTTGCGGCACCGTCGGCGCCTGAACGCCGACATAAGCGGCAGCGGCGGGGGATCTGCCGCCCCCCAAGTGACGCGATGTTTCAATGACATCGCAGGTGCCATTGGCCGCTTTCCCCGGTTTCGGGGAAAGTAGGGCTTTCCTTACCTTTATATTCATGGTCAATTTTCGCCGAGATATGGGGCCGCAGGTGCGGAGGGCCTTGGTGCGCGTAAAATCCTGTCAAACGTCAGCTTGCGGAACATCGTTCCATCATGCGGTATTGGCAGTTTGAATTTTAGCGCTTAGGCTGCAGAAATCAGAGTCGCGGACAATCGTGGAGGAGTGTCCGGCAACAGACTCGATAAGGGAGGACGAAATGGCCACACTATCTGTATCTATGCTGTCTGCGGGCGGGTGCATATGACCGCAATGACCCCCGAAGAAGCCATTCGCCACGTGGTTTCAACGAACCCGACGTTCGAAGTAACCGAAAGTAATATCCGTGGCGTCACCTATAAAACATTCAAGAATATCCCGAAAACCCTGGGCGGGCTGATCCAGGCGAGCCGCGAAATTCAGGGCAATGGCGCGGCGGAGTTCCTGGTCTATCAGGATGAACGCTGGACCTATGATGCGTTCACCGCCGATGTGAACCGCATCGCCA
>NZ_NHBI01000053.1:0-33795 GCF_002167505.1 Sulfitobacter sp. TMED3
GCTATCGCGCCCGCCTGCGTTTCGTATGAGCCTTGATGCTCGAACACCATCCGGACCGCACGCGCGCGGACTTCTGGCGAGTAGCGATTTGCCATTTTGCTTTTTGTCATAACCATCATCCTTACTTAAGTTGATGGTCTCCGACAAACTCGGGGCGATTCAATCCGACGATGATCCATCAATGGAAGCGTGCTCTACTTGAAGGCGCGTCAGGCGTATTTGAGCGCGGTGGCCGCAAGGCACCGGAAGTCGATGAAGAACAAGTGAAAGACCTGCATGCCAAGATTGGGGAGTTGGCCGTCGCCAACGATTTTTTGGCCAGAAAGCTCAAACCCTGGACCGGCAAGTGAGGCGCAAGATGATTGAGCCTGCCAACGCCAACCTGTCCATCAGCAAGCAATGCAAGCTGTTGTCGATCTCGCGATCATCGTTTGACTATGAGCCCAAGGGCGAAAGTGAAATGAATCTCGATCTGATGCGCGTGATCGACAAGCAGTTCCTTGAGACCCCGTTTTACGGGGTGCGCCAGCCTCTCGGAACATTGCCTGCGGCAATACCCTGACGGCCAGTGGATGACATGGCACCTGCGGAATGACGACCATCTCGTGAACGAGAAGCGGATCAGACAGCTAATGCGGCTGATGGGCCTCATGCCGATCTATCAAAAGCCCAACACAAGCAAAGCCGCGAAGGGGCACAAGATCTACCCCTATCTTCTGCGCGGTCTGCGTGTGGATCGGCCCAATCAGGTCTGGTGCTCGCATATCACCTATCTGCCCATGCGGCGCGGCTTCTTGTATCTCGTGGCGATCATGGACTGGGCCACACGCAAGGTCCTGAGTTGGCGGTTGAGCAACACGATGCACGCGGACTTCTGCGTCGATGCTTTGAACGAAGCCATCGCCACATACGGCCCTCCAGAGATCATGAACACTGATAGTCATATGATGGTAACCAGTTCTCGGGTGGTTTGACTCAAACACCGATCGACCGTTCGCTGGGTTGGTGCCGCTTCGCTTTCCGGTTTGGTTTGACCCAAACAGCGACCGACCAGACACGTGTCTTTCCTTGGACCTGTCGACCGCCCGGGAACGCCTTGCGGTGAGGCTTTGTCTCGAAGATGCCGCGTGACCCAAGAAGGGCCTGACCATTTGGTCTCATGACTGTCCTGTCCGTGCATTTTTGTCGACGAAGCAAGTTTCGTCACTGCCGGAAAGGATGATCCAATGGCAAAACCCAAACAAACTACCCCAGTTGTTGGCGGGGTTGATACGCACAAAGACCTCCATGTCGCAGCTGTTGTCGATGACAACGATCAGGTGCTGGGAACGCAGAGTTTTGCCACAACGCGGCAGGGCTACAAGTTGATGCTGACATGGATGCGCTCATTCGGAGACTTGCAACGGATTGGGGTCGAATGCACCGGTAGCTATGGCGCGGGTCTTTTGCGATATATGCAGGTCGCTGGTGTAGACGTTCTTGAAGTGACCGCACCGGACAAGCAGGATCGTAGACGGCGCGGCAAGAACGATGACTTTGACGCGCAGAGTGCTGCCCATGCGGCCTTCGCGAGGCGGCGCACGGTCACCCCACGCAGCCGGGATGGAATGGTGGAATCCCTGCGTGTACTCAAGGTCTGCCGTAAAACTGCCGTTCAAGCCCGTCGGATCGCATTGCAGATCATCTAGACGACAATTGTCTGCGCCCCTGACCGGCTGCGTGAACTTTTGCGCAACATGACCCGTATGAAGTTGATACGCACCCTGGCAGCTTGGCGTCCGGATTTGACAGGGTATCGCGACGTCGAGGAAGCCTACAAGATCGCGCTTAAATCACTGGCGCGACGCTATCTCGAGCTGCATGATGAAGTTGCGGACCTTGACGATATGATCGAGGCAATCGTCACAGATTTAGCCCCAGAGCTGATTGCACGTAACGGCGTGGGCCTGAACAGCGCTGCACAGTTGTTACTCACGGCAGGTGATAATCCGGAGCGTCTCAGATCCGAAGCCAGCTTTGCTGCCCTATGTGGTGTCAGTCCAGTCCCAGCCTCATCAGGCAAAACAACACGACACCGATTAAACAGAGGTGGTGACCGCGCGGCGAACAGTGCGCTCCACATCATCGCGATAGGAAGGTTGCGGCTTGATCCGAAGACCCAGGAATATGTCTCGCGTCGTATAGCAGAGGGCCATTCCAAACTCGAGGCAATCCGTTGTGTCAAACGATACATTGCACGTGAGATCTTCAACGTCATCGCCCGCCGCAACAAACAAATCAATCAGGCTCAGATCGCCGCTTGACACTTAGAAGGGCGTCCAAGGCAGCCAATACACCAGCAGGGACTGGGCGGCGTTTCTGCGAGCCCACAATATCGAACACGCGATGAGCAGGCGCGGGAATTGCCATGACAATGCGCGCGTCCATTGTCCTCGGACCAATGGCGGACAAAGACTTGCCTGAGAGCTTCTTCAACCTGCTCAAACGGGAACGCAACGGGGAAACCCAAGCTGCCCCGGGCACCATTTAAACTCTCCGTTGAAAACTTCCCCGCCGTAGACGCCCGCATTGGCTCCTTCCGCTTCCGATGACCCTCCGGCTTGCAGTTTCCGCTTCTTGGCGCGAGGCTGCGATCGTGGGCGCTCGCTTTGGGAGAGGCGGCGTGGGCAGCATATTTGGGGGAGGACAGACCGATGGCGGTAGATGCGGAGCGGTTGAGGGAGTTCGCGACGGCTATTCTGGCGCATGCGGGGCAGGATGCCGGGCGGGCGGCGAAGGTTGCGGCGCGGTTGGTGGGGGCTAATCTGGCGGGGCATGACAGTCACGGGGTGGGGATGATACCCGCCTATGTGGACGGTATTCTTGCCGGACAGTTGGACCCTGCGGCCGATATCGAGCTGGTGCAGGACAAGGGGCCGTTCCTCTTGGTCGATGGCCACCGTGGCTTTGGCCATATCGTGGCAGAGCAGGCGATGACGCTGGCGATTGATCGTGCGCAGGCCCACCATTTCGCGATGCTGTCCTTGCGCAACAGCTTCCACCTTGGGCGGTTGGGCGACTGGGGCATCATGGCGGCGGAGGCGGGGTTTATCTGCATCCTTTACGCGAATGTTCAGTCCGCGCGCCCCCTCGTGGCACCGTTCGGCGGTAGTGATGCGCGCTTTGTCACCAATCCTTACTGCACGGCGATACCGGCGACCGAAAAGCATCCGATGTTTGTGCTGGATATGGCGACCAGTACCATCGCCATGGGCAAGGCGCGTGTCGCTCAGCTTAGCGGCAAGCCTGCGCCCGAAGGGGCGTTGATTGATGCGCAGGGCAATGCCACGCGCGATCCGTCGGTGGTATTTGACGGTGCAGGCGGGGCGTTGACGGCCTTCGGGCAGCATAAAGGGTTCGGGCTCGCCTTGCTGGGGGATATCTTAGGTGGATCGTTCAGCGGGGGCGGGGCCTATGCACCCGAGCGCGAGGTGCCCGACCGGATCGAGAACAACATGATGGCGATCTTGATCGATCCGAATGTCTTTGGTCTTGCGCAAAGCTTTGGTGTGGATGTGGACCGCTATACAGATTGGGTAAAAGCATCCCCCGCAGCGCCCGGAACGGCGGGGGTGCAATTCCCCGGCGACCCCGAAAGGCGCAGTACGGCAGAGCGATCGGCCAAGGGTATTCCGCTGGATGCAGGCACATTGGCGCAACTGACGGCGGCGGCGCGAAAGGCGGGTGTTCCCGCGTCAGAACATCTCTGCTCTACCTCTGATTGACGTCACCCTGCGCAATCGCGCCTCTCGCGGTCTTTTGTTGACTCAAGGAAAGGCGCGCTCTTATCCTTTTCCACAGGGCGGAACTACGTTTCACAAGAAAACGGGCCGCTAACCCTGCCGCAGACACGAATGTTCCGTGCCGCAGGATTTTCTGGGAGGAAAGATATGAACGTATTGAAGACGACGGTCGTGGCATTTGGGCTCACGGCTTCCATGGGGTTCGCGCAGGATCTGGACCTGCCGCGTCAACTGAGCTGGACAGCCTATGACACCGGGTCGGCGGGCTATAATCAGGCCGTGGCAATCGGTGCTGCGTTGCAAGATGCCGCGGGGGTGAACCTGCGCGTGCTGCCGGGCAAGAACGACGTGTCGCGCACAGAGCCATTGCGCCAGGGGCGGGTTGAATTCTCGGCCACGGGTGTGGGCGGTAGTTTTATGGCGCAGGAGGGTGTGTTTGATTTCGGGGCCGAAAACTGGGGCCCGCAGCCGATCCGCGTGCTGCTGGCGAACAACGGCGGCGCGATCAACCTCGCGGTCGGTGTCGCGGGCGATCTGGGGATCGAGACCTATGCCGACCTCAAGGGGAAGCGCGTGTCCTATATCGTGGGTGCGCCTGCGTTGAACGTAAACACCGAAGCCTATCTGGCCTATGGCGGACTGACCTGGGACGATGTGGAGCGGGTTGATTTCGGGGGGTTCGGGGCCAGCTGGACCGGCCTGATCGAAGGGCAGGTCGATGCGGCTTTTGCTTCGACCAATTCGGGCAAGGCATATGAGGCCGAAGCGGGGCCGCGCGGGCTGTTCTGGCCGCCGATTGATCCCGACAACACCGAGGGTTTCGCCCGTATGCAGGAGATTGCCCCCTTCTTCACGCTGAACAAAGCCAAGGTCGGGGCCACCATCGACGGGACCGACGGCTATCAGGGCGCGGGCTATGCCTATCCGGTGCTGACCTCGATTGCGGCCACGGACGAAGCGCTGGTCTATAATATGACCAAGGCGATGGTAGAGCTGTTCCCGAAATATGACGGCAATTCCCCCGGCATCGGTGGCTGGGCGCTGGACAAGCAGAACATGGAATGGGTGGTGCCCTACCACGAAGGGGCGATCCGCTATTTCGAAGAAGTGGGCGCTTGGTCTGACACCGCGCAGGCGCATAACGACACACTTGTGAAACGCCAAGAAGCGCTGGCCGCGGCATGGGAAGCGACGAAAGCGTCCAACCCCTCTGACTGGGAAGCCGCCTGGTCCGATGCGCGCCGCAAGGCCTTGGCAGACGGCGGGTTCTCTGTCGTTTTCTGAACCTTTCGAAAGTTCGGGGCGGGCTGGTCATGGTGCCGGCCCGTTCCTGCTGTGCCGCTTACCGGCCCGTACCCCCTAATATGAAAGCGTTTTTATGACCGATCCCGATACATCGCGCGCCCCGCAGCCGAAGTTCGAGGAGGTGGCAATTGACGGAGCCACCCCGGCGGAGCGGATCTCGGGGGTGGCACGTTGGGTCGTGGTGATCACCACGCTGCTGTCGCTGGTGCTGGTGGTCAACCAGCTGTTCAACCTTCAGCTTTTCGGGATTGTGCTGATCGACGGGCGGTATCTGTATATCCTTGGGGGGATGTTCCTGGCGTTGACGTTCCTTATCTTTCAGGCCCGCGGCGGCAAGGGGGGGGAGCCGACACTACTGGACTGGGTGCTGTTTGCCGCTTCGGTCGGGACCACGGGCTATCTGGCGCAGACCGCGCAGCAGAACCTGTCGCAGGGGTGGGAATATGCAGCCCCTGAAACGGCGCAATATGTCTCGGTCATATTCTTCTTTCTGATCCTGGAGGCAACGCGACGGGCAGGGGGGCTGGTGCTGTTCCTGATTGTCACTCTCTTTGCGTTCTATCCAACCTTCGCGGGCCACGTGCCGGACCCGTTTTCGGGCTTTCAAAGCACGTTTCTGCAAACGGTGCCCTACCATATCTATTCCGCCGAAAGCTCTTTCGGCATTCCGATGAAGGCGTTCGGCGGTGTTGTCATCGGCTTCATCCTGTTCGGCGCGGTGCTGCAACGGACAGGCGGCGGGCAGTTTTTCAACGATCTGGCGCTTGGGCTTGTGGGCGGCTACCGCGGGGGGGCGGCGAAGGTCTCTATCTTTGCCAGCGGCTTTATGGGATCGATGTCCGGCTCTGTCATTTCGAATGTTTTGACCACGGGGGCGGTGTCGATCCCCGCGATGCGCAAGACCGGGTTCTCGGCCAAGACCGCCGCCGCGACAGAGGCCTGCGCCTCGACTGGCGGGGGATTGATGCCGCCGATCATGGGGGCGACGGCCTTTGTCATGGCGTCCTTCCTGTCACGCCCCTATGTCGAAATCGCGCTGGCCGCCGCCATTCCGAGCATTCTGTTCTACTGGGGGCTGTTTGCCCAGATCGACGCCTATTCCGCGAAACGCGGGCTGCGCGGATTGCCCAAGCCCGACCTGCCACGGCTGCGACAGGTGATGATCGAAGGCTGGCCCTATATCTTCGTCTTCGCGCTGCTGCTGTATATGATGATCGGGCTGCGGCAGGAATCCTCTGCGCCCTTCTATGCAACCGCGTTGCTGTTGGTGGTGAACCAGTTCCGCGCCAGCCATCGTCTGAACCTGAGCCGCCTTGGCAATATGATCGTCGGTGTCGGCATGGGGCTGTCAGAACTGACCGCGATCCTGCTGGGGGTCGGGCTGATCGTAGGGTCGTTCTCGGCTACGGGGCTGGCGGGCACATTGGTGAACGAGCTGGTATTTCTTGCCGGCGACAGCACGTTGATCCTGTTGCTGATGGGGGCGATCACCGCCTTTATCTTTGGCATGGGGATGACGGTGACCGCCTGCTATATCTTCCTTGCGGTGGTGCTGGCCCCCGCGCTTGAGGCAGGCGGGCTGAACCAACTGGCAGTGCATCTGTTCATTCTCTACTGGGGCATGGTCAGCTATATCACACCTCCGGTAGCGCTTGGGGCTTTTGCGGCCTCGACCATGGCGGGGTCCAACCCGATTGCCACGGGGTTCGAGGCGATGCGCCTTGGCGGTGTGATCTATATCGCGCCCTTCTTCTTTGTGCTGAACCCTGCGTTGATTGGTCAGGCCCCCGCGTGGGAGGTCGTCGTCGCGCTGAGCTGTGCGATGATCGGGGTGACCCTGATCTCGGCGGCGCTGCAGGGTTACATCAGCCTTGTCGGCCCGATTGAAGGCCGTGGGGCGCTACCGATGCGGGTGGCGCTGTTCTTTGGCGGNGTNCTGATCGCCATGCCGCAGAACGATCTGGCCGGTTTGGGCTACAGCCTGTCCTTNCTCATCGGGGNCGCCCTTTGTGCNCTGCCNATGTTGCGGGCGTGGCAGGCGACCTCCGCCGCNCGCGTCACCCCCTAAGGCGAAGATGCCGGTGCGCGCTTGTCGCGCGCCTTTCCCCGCAGCCGTGTGCCTGCCGGTTACATTTTAGGCGATCNCGATCTTTGGTGCCAAAAAANGAGGCGCGGCTAGGGGTGTGTCCTGCGACATGCCATTTTTTCTAGCGACTCCGCCACTGNCCTAGGCATCTTGGCCTTGTGCCGACACAGGCAACACCGTCGCACGGCNAGCGATCCTGGCAGATGTAACAAGCCATGCGACGATCACAACAATANGCTGCGCCTCCTGTCTAACGTGCTTGGGGGCCCCGGAAAAGTGCGTTCTGACGCGCGGGGTAGCAGCGCCAACAGGGGATAGAAGATGACAACATTCACCAAACTCGCCGCCTGCGCGACCGCCGCATTGATGGGCTCCACCTCGCTGGTGATGGCGCAGGACTGTGCCGATCCGGTCAAGGTCGGCGTGCTGCACTCGCTGTCGGGGACCATGGCGATTTCCGAGACGACGNTGAAAGACACCATGCTGATGTTGATCGACGCNCAGAACGAAAAGGGTGGCGTATTGGGCTGCGAGATCGAGGCGGTCGTGGTTGACCCTGCCTCCGACTGGCCNTTGTTCGCAGAGAAGGCGCGCGAGCTGCTGACCGTGAACGAGGTCGACGTGATCTTTGGCAACTGGACCTCNGTGTCGCGCAAATCCGTGCTGCCCGTGATCGAAGANCTGAACGGCCTGCTGTTCTACCCCGTGCAATACGAGGGCGAGGAATCATCCAAGAACGTGTTCTACACAGGTGCCGCGCCCAACCAGCAGGCGATCCCTGCGGTTGATTACTTCCTCGAAGAGCTGGGGGTCGAGAAATTCGCCCTGCTCGGGACCGACTATGTCTANCCGCGTACCACCAATAACATTCTGAAATCCTATCTGATGTCCAAAGGCATTGCCGAAGAAGACATCTTTGTGAACTACACCCCGTTTGGCCATTCCGATTGGGCCACGATCGTNGGCGATGTCGTGGCACTGGGNCAGGACGGCAAGCAGGTGGGCGTTGTGTCGACCATCAANGGTGACGCGAACATCGGTTTCTACAAAGAGCTCGCCGCGGCGGANGTGTCGGCGGATGATATCCCCGTCGTTGCCTTCTCGGTGGGCGAGGAAGAGCTGTCGGGNCTCGATACATCGAACCTTGTCGGGCATNTGGCGGCGTGGAACTACTTTATGTCCGCAGACACCCCTGCAAACGCTGAATTCATCGAACAGTGGAAAACATCCATCGGCGACGACAAACGCGTGACCAATGACCCGATGGAGGCGCATTACATCGGCTTCAACATGTGGGTGAATGCGGTTGAACAGGCTGGCACCACCGATGTCGATGCCGTGCGCAGNGCGATGTACGGGCAGACCTTCCCGAACCTGACCGGCGGCACCGCCGAGATGCTGGTGAACCACCACCTGTCCAAACCCGTGCTGATCGGCGAGATCACGGCNGACGGTCAGTTCGACATCATCAGCCAGACCGATCCGGTGCCCGGNGATGCCTGGACAGACTTCCTGCCCGAAAGCGCTGTGCTGACCTCCGATTGGAAAGATCTGGAATGCGGNATGTACAACACCGAAACGGAAACNTGCGTTCAGCTGACCTCTAACTACTGATCCTGAACGCCGGGGCGGGCAGGCTGACTGGCCGCCCCATCACCTTATTTCCCAGACTTACCACAAGGGTTCCCTATGTTCCGCCACCTGTTAATGCTCCTCTGTTGGGTGGGCATCGTGGGAACGGCACAGGCGCAAGATTTGCAGCCCGTGCTTCAAGCTCATGCCGATGAAATTGCCAAACCCTCGCGCAGCTCTGTCTCTGTCGCGCTGGATGATCTGGTTGCCTCCGGTGCGCCGCAGGTCAGCGCGTTTCTTGAACGCTGGCAGGACAAAGGGGTCTGGCAACGCGACGCGGATGGTGTGTTCTTTTTCGGCACCGAGACAGGCGACACGCTGGCCTTGCGCGATATCGACAGCGATGCGGAAAGCACGGCACCGGCAAGCGGGTTTTCGCAGCTGAAACCCAATGGCGGAGTGCGCCGCCTGATCGGCACCGCGCTTGTNCAGTTCCAACTGACCGACCCTGATCTTGCACGCCGTCAAAGTGCCGTCGATTCCATCGCCCGCCGCCCNGAGGCGGACCAACTGGCCCCCCTGCGCGCCTCGATNGAGGCAGAGACAGACGCGGCGCTGAAGGCCCGCAAGATCCAGCTGGCTAACTTCCTCTCTGCCAGTTTTGGCGACACAGCCGCCGACCGTATCGCGGCGATCACATCAATGGCNAGCGATACCTCGATCGAGGCGCGGGCGGTGATGAACCAGATTCTATCGACCAAAACNGCGACNCNGTCTGAAACACCCANCGGCAACGTCGCGCGGGTGCTGACACCNGGGGAGGATATNTCNCNCGATGCGGCCTATGCGCAGCTTGTGGCGGCTGATCTGGCCCCTTCGCCTGTGCCCCCCGCCGCGATCCGCGACGCTTTGGCGGCGAACGTTGTCAACGGGCGTGTGGGTGGTTTCCCGACCGCGCGGCTGAATACCGATGCGGCGCGTGCGACGGCCTATGCCGCACTCGCCGCTGCGGGCACCGTGCCGCCGCTGGTGACTGCGCGGGACCAGCAAGATGCCATCGCGGGCATGACGTTCTACGAGGTGTATGACGAGCCCGACAGCGCCGTCACAGACGCCGCGCGGGCCACGCTCGACAGCATCGAGACCCGCGTCGCCGCCGCGCAAACCGTTGACCTGACGCTGGACGCGCTGTCGCTCGCGTCGATCTATTTCCTTGCTGCTATCGGCCTTGCCATCACCTTTGGCGTCATGGGGGTCATCAACATGGCCCATGGCGAGTTTATCATGATGGGGGCCTATACCGGCTATGTCGTGCAGCTGTTCGTGCCCGACTACACGCTGTCGATCATCATCGCCCTGCCACTGGCCTTTGCGGTCACATTTGCCGCCGGTGTGGTGATGGAGCGGTTGGTGATCCGGCACCTCTACCACCGTCCGCTNGAGACGNTGCTGGCGACTTTCGGCATCTCTATCGCGNTGCAGCAACTGGCCAAGAACATCTTTGGCACGCAGGCACGCCCGCTGACCTCTCCGGCTTGGCTGGACGGGGCTTGGGTGATCTCGGATGTGATCCAGATCAGCTATATCCGCATCGCGATCTTCGTGCTGGCGCTGCTGTTCCTGGGGCTGATCCTGTTTGTGCTCAAACGCACCCGACTGGGGCTAGAGGTGCGCGCCGTGACGCAGAACCCCGGTATGGCGGCCAGTATGGGTATTAACCCCGACCGCATCAACATGATGACCTTTGGCCTTGGCTCGGGCATCGCGGGGATCGCGGGGGTGGCCATCGGGCTTTATGCCAAGGTCACNTCCGAGATGGGGGCCGATTACATCGTGCAATCCTTCATGACCGTGGTNGTGGGCGGCGTTGGTAACGTCTGGGGCACGCTGGCCGGGGCCTCGCTCATCGGGTTCCTGCAAAAGGGGATCGAATGGTTCAACCCGTCCAATACCCTCGCGGCACAGACCTATATGGTGCTTTTCATCATCCTGTTCATTCAATTCCGTCCCAAGGGCATCGTTGCCCAAAAGGGTCGGGCAGCGGCGGATTGATCCATGCGTAAAACATTCCTTTCCGAAAACCCTTCCGTCCTGTGGTTCATCGCGCTGTTGGGGCTGTTTACCCTCGCGGTCGNCATCGGGTCAGAGGCGACAGGCACGGGCCTGATCTCTACCTCTATGGTCAAGACATTGGGCAAAACGCTGTGCCTGTGTCTGATCGCCATCGCGATGGATGTGGTCTGGGGCTACTGCGGCATCCTGAGCCTCGGGCATTTCGCCTTCTTNGGCATCGGCGGCTATGCCATCGGCATGTGGCTGATGTATGCGCGGACCGAAGGCATCGTCTTGTCGAGCCTTGAAGGTCAGGTGATCCCGCCCACNCCGCAAGAGGTGCAGGACGCCATCGGNAACCAGATCTTCGGCGTCGTTGGCAGCTCTGACTTTCCGTGGCTCTGGGCCTTCTCCGACAGTCTGTTCCTGCAACTGCTGATGGTGGTGATCGTGCCGGGGCTGCTGGCGCTGGTCTTTGGCTGGCTGGCGTTCCGCAGCCGTGTCACGGGCGTTTACCTGTCGATCCTGACGCAGGCGATGACGNTGGCGCTGTCGCTGTGNCTGTTCCAGAACGACAGNGGNCTGCGCGGCAACAACGGGCTTTCCGGTTTGCAGAATATTCCGGGGTACGAAGACACCTCGCAGGCGACCATNAGCCTTGTGTTCTTTATGGGGTCGGCGCTGGCACTGGCGCTTGGGTATATCCTGTTTGCATGGGTGGTNTCGGGCAAGATGGGCAGCGTGGTGCAAGGCATCCGCGATAACGAGGCCCGCGTCCGCTTCCTTGGCTACCGNGTGGANCGCTACAAGCTGTTCATCTTTACCCTGACCGCCGTGATCGCCGGTATCGCCGGGGCGCTTTATTACCCGCAGGCGGGTATCATCAACCCGGCAGAGATCGCGCCGATTGCATCGATCTATCTGGCGGTCTGGGTCGCGATTGGCGGGCGCGGGCGGCTTTACGGCGCGGTGATCGGGGCGGCATTCGTATCCTTGCTGTCCAGCTGGTTCACAGGNGGCGGTGCCCCTGCCATNNANCTNGGGTTCTATACGATCCTATGGACCGACTGGTGGCTGGTNCTGCTTGGCGTATCCTTTGTTTGCGTCACCTTGTTCTTCCCCAAGGGGATCGGCGGCCTGTTTGATTATCTGGTGAGGAAACCGTCATGAACGATACCCTGTTAGAAGTCTCCGGCGTGTCGAAATCCTTTGACGGGTTCAAGGCGATCAACAACCTCTCGATCCAGATCGCAGAGCCGGAACTGCGCGCTGTGATCGGGCCGAACGGGGCGGGCAAGACCACCTTTATGGACATCATCACCGGCAANACGCGCCCCGACAGCGGCCATGTCGTCTGGGGGGAGCGGAATATATCGCTGCTNGGTATGTCAGAGGCGGATATCGCGAACGAAGGGGTGGGGCGCAAGTTTCAGAAACCCACCGTGTTCGAGGCGCAGACCGTGCGGCAGAACCTTGCNATGGCGCTGAAGAACCCGCGNGGGCCGCTGGCCGTCCTGCTGCACCGCAANACNCCGTCCAACGCNGCGCGGATCGAAGGCATCGCGGCAGAGATCGGCCTGACCGANAGCCTGACCCGCATCGCNGGAGAGTTGAGCCACGGCCAGAANCAATGGCTNGAGATCGGCATGCTGCTGGCGCAGGAGCCGCGTCTGCTGCTGGTCGACGAACCCGCCGCCGGCATGACGGTAGAGGAACGCGAAAAGACCACCGATATTCTGAAACGTGCNGCCAAGACCCGCGCCGTGGTAGTGGTNGAACATGACATGGAATTCGTGCGCAGGCTCGACTGCAAGGTCACGGTGCTGCACGAAGGATCGGTGCTGGCCGAAGGCAGTCTTGACCACGTGACATCCAACCCGAAAGTGATCGAAGTTTATCTGGGGCGCGGCCATGCTTGAAGTTGAAAATCTGGACCTGCACTATGGTCAAAGCCGCATTCTTTACGAGGTGTCCTTTCAGGCGCCCAAGGGGCAGATCACGACCTTGATNGGCAACAACGGGGTGGGCAAGACNTCNACNCTCAANGCGATTGCCGGGCGGCATCCGGCNTCTGGCGGGCACGATNACNGTTGANGGNACNCCNGTGCGTTTGACCACGGCCTTTCAGGCGGCGAATGCGGGCATTGCCTATGTGCCGCAGGGGCGCGAGGTTTTCCCGATGATGACGGTAGAGGAGAACCTAGAGACGGGGTTTGCCTGCCTGCCCAAGGCCGACCACCACATCCCAGATCACATCTACGATCTGTTCCCTGTCTTGCGGGATATGAAGGCGCGGCGCGGGGGGGATCTGTCGGGCGGGCAGCAGCAGCAGCTTGCCATCGCACGGGCGCTGATCACGCGACCGCGGGTCTTGTTGCTGGACGAACCGACTGAAGGCATCCAGCCCAATGTGATCCAGCAGATCGGGGATGCGCTGCGGTTGCTGCGCACCCAAGGCGAGATNGCAATTGTATTGGTCGAACAGAATGCCGATTTCGCCTATGCGCTGGGCGACAGCTTTATCGTGGTCGAAGGCGGGCGCAACGGGCCGCGTAAGCTGAAGGCCGATTACACCAAGGANATGNTGATCGCCGATCTGGCGCTTTAGGCCACCATCGCCACGTCGGGGTCTTCGGTCGAGGGGCAGGTGAACCAGAATACGGTTTCCTCCCCCGGCACACTGTCGAACCCGATTTCCCCGCCCATGGCCTCTACCAGATGGCGCGAGATATTGAGCCCAAGCCCGGTGCCACCGCGNTGTCGCGTGTTCGATGCCTCGGCCTGCGAGAACGGCTGGAAGATGCGTTCGCGGAACTCCTCCGAAATGCCGTTACCCAGATTGGTGACAGAGATTTTGGTCATGTCGCCCACNGGCGCTGTGGTCACTGTCACNGCGGTTTCNGGGTAGGCGAACTTGCAGGCNTTGGACAAGAGGTTGGTCAGCACCTGCATNATCCGGTTCTTGTCGGTCAGCACGTGGTGATCGGGATCNGGCGTGTCTACGTCGATCTCGACNTTCCATTCGCTGGCATAAGGCTCTACCTGCTCGGCGGCGAGGGTGACGATATCGCCCAGCTTCTCCGGTTTNGGNACAACGGTCATGCTGCCTGCGTTGATCTTTTCCATGTCCAGAATGTCATTTACCAGCGCGACAAGCCGGTCGCAGTTGGCCGTGGCGATCTGCACCAGACGCACCGCGCCGGCATCCGGATCGTCCTGTGTCTGGGCCTCAAGCAGCCCCAACGCCCCCTTGATAGAGGTCAGCGGCGTGCGCAGTTCGTGGCTGACGGTGGCGACAAAGTCGTGCTTCATCTGTTCAAGTTTGTTGCTTTCGGTGATGTCGATCTGAATACCCAGCATCCGCAGGGCGCGCCCGTTCTTCGCCCGCTCTACCACGACCGCATCCGATTTGATCCAGCGCCAGTTGTCCTGACCGACGCGGATGCGAAAGCGGGCCTCGGCGCGGTCGGTCATCCCGTTCAGACAGGCGAGTTCGATCTTCTTGACCACCGCCGCATCATCGNGATGCACATGCTGCATCTTNTCNTAATAGGGGTTCTGACAGGCGGGGTCAGCGGGGTGGTGCATGATGTCGCGCCATGTGTCCGACACNACAGATGTGCCATTTTCCAGATCAATGTCNAAGACCCCGATATGCGCACTGCTGAGCGCGAGGCTCCACCGTTGTTCGGTTTCCGCNATCTTGAGCGTGCGGCGTTCGCTGTCGGTGATATCGCGCAGCATCAAGGTGATACGGGTCTCTGCGTCGGCGGTAAGCCAGGTGTTCTTCTCGACCTCAAGTGTGCGGGGTTCTGTCGTACCTTTGTGGGGCGGCACCACGACTTTCACACCGCCGTCGGCACGGTGGATGTCGACCTCGGACAGCAGGTCTTGCACGAAGTCGCCCGTCGCGTCCTTGCGGTGCCCGGCCGCGATCAGATGCTGTCGCGCGGCATCGTTCAGATGCAGGATTTCCCCCGATTGCCGGACCGAGATAATCGGCAGCATCGCGTTTTCGAGGATCGAGCGTTTCTCTTGGTGTTGCGTCTCAAGCTCGCGGGTTTTGTCGGCTACCGTCTGGTTGATTGTCAGATTACGTTTCAGGATCACCGACTGGATTATCAGGATCAGCGCCGTGATGGTCAGCGACAGCGCCAGCACGATCCATTTGGCGTTGTTCGGTTGCGCGGCCTCGAACGCCGGGGTGCTGGCCCAGTGCAGGGTCATGCGTTGGCCATAGCCCGTATGGTTACGCGAAAATTCAAAGGCCGGGGCGGGGGCATCGCTGGCGACGGTCGGGTGGTGCTGGAACGGGGTGCCATTCTCATCATAGAAGGACACATCCAGCGTGATGAGGTCATTTTGCGCGGCGAAGAGATCGCTAAAGATTTCGTCCACATCGACCATCGCAAAGGCGACGCCCAGAAACGCCGCATCAGGATCGCGGGTGCCGTCAGAAGCGGCGGCAGGGCGGAAAATCGGTTTGATCAGCAGGGCGTGGCAGTTTTCACCGTGGAGCGCAGGGGTTGTCGAAAGCGTGTCGCCGCTTGCATAGGTGGCGAGGGCCGTGGCCAGAAGATCTGCGTTGCTTGAAAACTTTGTCCCGACCATACCGACGAAATCTTGTGACGGCGTGGCGCGCTGGATCACGAAATCCTTCAGCGTGCCGTCGGTTTCGTCATACACAGGGACGGCAAAGCCGATGGCGTCCAGCACGTAGGAACCGTCTGCAATATGGACCGACGTGGCGTAGGTCTCCATATCCTGCGCCGTCACCTTGTCAGAGGCAGCGACAAAGCCCGCGACACCGTCGAGCGTCCTGCCGTATTCGTCGGCGCGCCGCCCCATTGACGACAACCCTTGGCTGACCAACGCGTGAAACCTGTCCTGCGCTTGGACCTGCACAGTATTGCCCGCCACAAAGAAGAACAAAAAGGAAAGCCCGATGCAGAC
The DNA here is from genome assembly GCF_002167505.1 of Sulfitobacter sp. TMED3. Classification (NCBI taxonomy): domain Bacteria; kingdom Pseudomonadati; phylum Pseudomonadota; class Alphaproteobacteria; order Rhodobacterales; family Roseobacteraceae; genus Sulfitobacter; species Sulfitobacter sp. TMED3. The sequence goes on from NZ_NHBI01000053.1 coordinate 15,751, forward strand.
GCAAAGGGTAAACAGTTGGAAGTAGGCTAGCTTGCGCGGAATTGTCATCGTTGCCCTGTCACTCAGTCCTGCACAGAGGGTNGTACGCTCTGCATCNCTNGAATTTCTCTGCCATCGTTAATGGTTTCTGAAACTGGCGGAATTATGGCGCTGTTGCTCATTTCACACAAAGCGCTTGCGGCCTTGGACGTGTTTGCAGCGCATATACCAAGGGTGTTTCGGGAACCCGCCGCTGTTTCGGGTCGTTTGTCTTGGGGATGTGATCAAATAGCCACGTGAGAACGGGCCTTTTGTGCTCCCGCTGATTCAGTAACGAGTAAGGAAGAACCCATGGAAGAAGTCGACGCCAACCCCGGCCTGATTTTCGATAAACTTGACGGCTGGTTGGACGGCTTTTTCAGATTGCTCCCGAATATCGGCGTTGCGCTGGTTGTGGCCGTGGTGTTCTGGTTTCTGGTTTCTGGGAATGGGCATCGGCGCGCTGATCCGCAAATCTGCCGGGCGCCGCGGACGCGAGAATTTGGGCAACGTGGGCGGGTCGCTGATGCGGTGGGCCGTGACGATCATCGGCTTCATGCTGGCGGTGACCATCGTCGCCCCGACGGTCACACCGGGGGATCTGATTGCCGGGTTGGGCGTGAGCTCTGTCGCGATCGGCTTCGCGTTCAAGGATATTTTGCAGAACATGCTGGCAGGTATCCTGATCCTGCTGCGTCAGCCCTTTGAAGTCGGCGACCAGATCGTGTCGGGCGGGCATGAGGGCACGGTCGAAAAGATCGAGACCCGCGCCACGATGATCAAGACCTACGACGGTCGCCGCGTGGTGATCCCGAATTCGGACATCTATACAGATAGCGTGGTGGTCAATACCGCCTTTGACACGCGCCGGTCGGAATATGACATCGGCATTGGCTGCAGCGACGATTGGGACACCGCGCGCAAGGTCATGCAGGATGCCTGCGCCAGCGTCGAGGGTGTAGAGACCGACCCAGCCCCCGAAACGATACCGGTCGAACTGGGCGATTCCGCCAACATCGTCCGCTTGCGGTGGTGGACGAAGTCGGACCGTGCGTCGCAGATCCATACCTTCGGGGCAGTGCTGCAGGCCGTCTATAAAGCGCTGGATGAAAAGGGGATCGATATGCCCTATCCGACGCAGGTGCATCTGTTCCACGACCAGACCGAAGCGACCGACGGCGACCGCCGCGCGCAGCGCGAGGGGTGGCCCGCGGGCGAGGGCGACGTGCCGAAATCGCGTGCGCATCAACGCGACGAGAAAGAAGAGAAAGCGCGTCAATCCGACGCCTGATCTATCCAGAAAAGAAGGAATTATATGTTTTTCGACAATACGGTACTGGATGTTCTGGCCCGCGGCTTCGTGCTGAGCGGTGTTGCGCTGATCTGGATCATCCTCATGGTGCGGATCGTCGGGCTCAATTCCTTCTCCAAAATGACGAACTTCGACTTTGTGACCACCATCGCCTTCGGCTCTTTGCTGGCGGGGGCGGCGCAAGCGTCGGATTGGACGGCGTACTTCCAGACTTTGGTTGCGACCGCTTGCCTGTTCCTTTTCCAGTTCGGCTTATCTTATCTGCGTCGTCGGTCAGAAACCGCTTTGCATACCATCCAGAACGCGCCGGTCTATCTGATGGAGAATGGCAAGATCTGCGAAGAGGCGATGCGGGTCAATCGTGTGTCGCGCAGTGACCTGATGGAGAAGCTGCGCGAATCCAACGTCATGCGGCTGAGCGATGTGCGTGCCGCCGTGTTCGAGACGACGGGCGAAGTCTCTGTTCTATGCGGGGACGAGGTGGATGACGCGATGCTGGAGTACGTCCAACGCGTCTAACCGATATACCTGAGTATTTAAGTCGCTTGTGGCGGCGGGCGTTTTGCGCGATCTGTGGGCTATGCCTGTGACCTTATCAGATTTCGAAGCCTCCGCCCACGCGACCCTTGCCGCTGATGTGTTTGCCTACCTTGAAGGCGGCGCAGAAGGGGAGCTGTCGCTGCGCCAGAACCGCGCCAGCTTTGGCCGGATCGGAGTGTTGCCGCGCCTGTTGGCAGACTGTGCAGGCGGCCATACGCGCACGACGATATTGGGGCAGCCCGCGGCGCATCCGATCATGGTCGCGCCAATGGCATTCCAACGGCTGTTTCACACGGAAGGGGAAACTGCGACGGCACTGGCCGCTGCCGCGCAGGAGGCGGTGATGGTGGTCAGCTGCCAGACCAGCACCGCGCCCGAAGACATCGCTACCATCCCCGGGCGACGCTGGTTCCAACTCTATATGCAGGCGGATCACGATAGCACGATGACCTTGGTCAACCGCGCGGTGGACTGCGGGGCAGAGGCGCTGGTGGTGACACTTGACGCCCCGATCAACGGCCTGCGCGACCGCGAGGTTGCCGCGGGCTTTGCGCTGCCGGATGGCGTGCGTCCCGTGATGCTGGACCTGCTGCCGCAACCGCCGCGACCGCAGTTGCAAGACGGGCAGAGCGTGGTGTTCGACGGGATGATGGTCTTTGCCCCCACATGGGCAGACCTGACGCGGCTGATTGCGGACAGCCCCGTTCCGGTGATCATCAAAGGCTGTCTGCGTGCCGCGGATGCGCGGCTGTTTGTCGATGCCGGTGTTGCGGGGATCATCGTTTCAAACCACGGAGGCAGGGTGCTGGATACCGTTCCCGCCCCCGTCACGCAGTTGGCCGCCGTGGTGCAGGCGGTGGGACAGGATGTGCCGGTCTATCTGGATGGCGGAATCCGGCGCGGGAGCGATGTGTTCAAGGCGCTGGCGTTGGGGGCCGAGGCTGTGCTGGTCGGTCGCCCCGTGATGCACGGGTTGATCGTCGACGGGGCACGCGGCGCCAGTCAGGTGTTGCGTCGTTTGCGGGACGAGCTGGAAGTGACGATGGCCCTATGCGGCTGCGCAACGGTTGCGGACATCACCCCCGATATGATCACAGCCTTCGGCGGCGACCCGATCAGCGAAAGCGATAGCTGATCGGGATTGCCAGATTGAACGGGCCGGCACCCATGGCAGAGGGCGGGCGCGGCAGTGTTTGCAGCCGGTCAAAGATATCCAGCGCCGCCTGATCCAGCACTGGCCAGCCGGAGGATTTGGACACCTCGCGCGCTTTGATCTGACCGTATTGATCCAACGTGAAGGCCACGGTTGTGGTCCCCTCGGCGCGGGCTTCGCGGGCGCGGCGGGGATAATCCTTGGCGGCGTTTAACGCCAGAACCAGCGACTTTTGCCAATCCGTGATCTCTGCCCGTTCGGCATCTGTCAGGCCCTGTTCCTTGGCCGCGCTTTGGTCCTGTTCGTCCTGACCCGCGCTTGCCTTGGGGGCGGCAGCCGTGCTTTGCGCGGCGTTCTCGTTTTCGGTCTCTTCCTGCAACTCGGTCGGCGTTTCGGTCGCCTCCTTGTCGGTGTCGACTTCCTGATCGGGGTTGGCGATCTTGAACTGCAGTTCGGGGTCGTCCGGCGTGTGCGGTATCTGTGCCAGCAGCGGATCGTTTGACGCTTTGGCTTCCTCGCGTTCGGCCGGGCTTTCGAGCGTGGCTTGGCTATCCTCGGCGGGTGGCCCGTCGGGGAGGTCGGTTTCAGGCGCGGCCATGATCATCTCGACCTCGGCCAGATCGATCAGCTCGCGGCCCTGAATGCCCGCTTCTTCCGGTGGCTCGTAGGCCGCGGCCTGTGTCAGCCAAAGTGCGACCAGCGCGCCATGCACGCCGATGCTCAGCCCGGCCCCCAGCATCAACCCGGCACCATATCGCGGGGCGTAGGCAAAGCTCATTCTGCGGCGTCCTGCGCAGCGGGGGCAGGGGGAGCGGTTGCCACGTCACCTGCCGCCGCAGGGGCGGCCCCGCCCTCGTCCTCAAGCCCGACGAGGCCGATCTTCAGATAGCCTTCGCTGCGCATGCGGTTCATCACGGCCATCACCTCGCCATAGGGAACCGACCGATCGGCATTGATATAGATGCGCGTGCCCAGATCCAGACGGGCCAGGATGCCAAGCCGCATGTTCAGATCCCCCAAAGACACCTCTTCTTCGCCCACGCTCAGGCTGAGGTCCTGATGGATGGTGACAAAGACCGGATCATCGGGGCGCGGCGCGGGTTTGCCGGTGGCGACCGGCAGCTCTACGTTGACGTCCACGGTAGACAGCGGGGCCGCCACCATAAAGATGATCAGCAGGACCAGCATCACGTCGATAAACGGTGTGATGTTGATATCCGCATTGGGGGCAAGATCGTCGCCGCCGTCAGAAAGTCGCACGCCCATCGGGGTTACTCCGCTGCCAGTTTGGTGGCGATATCAGCGGTGGTATGGGGCACGCCGGCGGTACGCTCTGCACGGTCCAGATCACGTGACAGGCAGCGTTCCACCAGCGCCGCGGCATCCCCCACACGCGCACGGTAGCCNGTGACGACGCGGGTGATGTGGTTATAAAGCAGCACGGCGGGGATCGCGGCGACCAGACCGATGGCGGTGGCCAGCAGCGCTTCGGCGATACCGGGGGCGACGACTGTCAAGCTGGTGCTGCCGCTTTCAGCGATGCCGATAAAGCTGTTCATGATGCCCCAGACCGTGCCGAAAAGCCCGATGAACGGTGCCGTCGACCCGATNGAGCCCAAGATNATCGCACCAGACTGCATCGCGCGCGCGGCCCCCGCTTCGATCCGCGAAAGTTCGGAGGCGACGCGTTCCTTGATGCCCGCCTTGTTCAACCCGTCAGAGATGTCGATCTCGGCCAAAGCGGCGCGGATCATGGCGCGCATGGGGCCGGAAAAGGATTTCGCCTGCGCGCCTTTGACGGCACCTGCCTTGGCAAGCTTGCGGTAGGACCGGCGCAGCCGCGCGTTGGCCCAGCTGACCTGCAGGATCTTGCCCGCCCACACGGCCNAACCCAGAACCGAGGCGATGGCCAGCCCGAACATCACCGCCTTCACGACGATATCGGCCCCCATGAACATCGCNAGCGGCGAATGGCCNCCCTGTTGCGCNGCNACGCGCATCGGCTCGGACAGGGCAGGGCCGATCCATTCGTCAGCCCATGTGATCAGCGCGATATTGACCGACGCGGTGTCGGCTGNGGCCAGTTGCGGCGTAGCGACAAGGACGGCCGCCAGAAGGATGCTTGGAAATTTCATATCAGGTCTCTGCCCATTGTCGGATGAGGTTGTGGTAGATGCCGGTCAGGCGCACAGCGGTCGGGTCGTTCAGACCCGCGCTGGCCGACAGCTCTTGGATGGATTGATCCAGATCGAAGAGAATCTCGCGCTGGCCGCCGTCGCGGATCATCGACTGNACCCAGAAGAAGGACGCAACACGCGCACCACGGGTGACAGGCGTGACCTGATGCAGCGAGGTTGACGGATAAAGCACGCAGTGCCCCGCCGGNAGTTTGACCGACTGGGTGCCGTAGTTGTCTTCGATGACCAGCTCGCCACCGTCATAGTCGTCGGGGTCATTCAGGAACAGCGTGCACGACAGGTCGGTCCGCAGGCGCTGGCCGGTTTGCGGGTTCACGCGGATGGCGTTGTCGACATGCACGCCGAAGGTCTCTGCCTCTTCGTAGCGGTTGAACATCGGGGGCAGGACATGCAGCGGGAGGGCAGCGGAAACCCACGTGGGGTTGCCCATCAACCGCTGGAGCACCAGCGTCTGCAGATCAGGCAGAACGGGGCTGTCGAGGGGAATTTGCTGATTGCGCTTGGTTTGCGCCGATTGCGCGCCGGCGGTGTTGCGGCCGTCGTCCCATTGGGCCGTGTCGATCACNGNTCGGATATGGGCAACTTCCTGCGNTGACAGGATATTTTCGACGCAAAGCAACATGGTGTATCCTTTCNAGGGGATCGGCNGGCGGCGCGGGTCTGCGCCGCCNGCCTTGGGTGTGTGGTTTAGAACTTCATGCTGACAGAGATGGACGCAGAGCGACCCGGTGCCACATAGACGAACGGCGTGCCGGAGCGGTACAGCGCGTCATAGTAGGTTTCGTCCAGCACGTTATCGATGCGGAAGTTGACCGAGGCATCATCCGTGATGTGGTAATCCGCCATCAGGTCAAAGCGCCAGTAGCTTGGCAGCTCGTTGCCGTTGGTGGCCGCGAATGTGCCGCCCTGAACGCTGCCGCGCCATGTGGCTTGGCCGCCAAAGCTCCACTGGTCGTTNTAGTCGTAACGGGCCAGTACGTTGAANTGCTCGTGCGCGATATTCGCGAACTCTTCGCCAACGTTGTCGGGGTTGCTGCTTTTCAGCACTTCGCTGTCCATCAGGGTCGCACCGCCGAACAGGCTCAGCTTTTCGGTGATGTTGCCGCCAAAGCCCAGTTCGATCCCGCGGACGCGGTATTCGCCGGTCGCGGTGGTCACAACAGGTGCGCCGCGGCCGCCTGTGCTTTCACGGGCGTTGTCCTTGGTGGTCTGGAACAGCGCAGCGGTGGCGGTCAGGTTGCCGAACTGCCATTTGGTGCCCAGTTCNATCGCGGTGTTTTCTTCAGGCTCCAGCAGCAGGTTCGAGGAATCGATCCCGTTGTANCTGCCGCCGCCTGCGTCCAGTTCATCCCCGACNGGGTTGGTGGAGGTGGCATAGGACAGGTAGATCGACCCGTTGTCGCGGGGTTTCCAGACAACACCGGCATTCCAGTTGAACATGGTGTCATCGCGCGACAGCGTATCGGCACCGGCTTCCGTGGTGGTCCGGCTGACGCTGTAGTCATCCAGACGGGCACCAAGGTTCAACTGCCACTGGGGGTTAAAGGTGATCGTGTCGTTCAGATACAGCGACCGTGTGGTGACATCGGTCAGCGTCGCATCTGCGCTGCGGACAGGTGTCGCTGTNGAACAGCCGCTGNNNTCGGGNTTGTAGATNGCGACNGNGCACCCTGCCAAATTGTCTTCGACAGTGCCGCCCCCCACTTCGGAGGATAGGCCGACATAGCCNCGCTGGCTGATCTCTTCACGCGAAAGCGCGAAGCCCGCNATCATGTCNTGGCGCGCCGACCCGGTGTTGAAACCAAAAGAAAGCTCGCTGGTGTTCGACGCCACTTCGTTGACCTGATACCGGCTTTTGGGGGAGGCCGTCAGCGTCCAGTTCTGCGGATCGGCATCCGAAGTGTCAGGGCGTTCAGGCGCCGACACGATATAGTCGTTCTCGGTCCGGCTGAGACGGGAGCGGTTGGTGAATGTCATGCCCGGTGTGATTTCAAAGGTCGCGCCGAAGGTGGCAACGCTTTGTGTCGCATCGTGGAAATCGCGGTCTGGGTTGCCGTAGAAGGTGTCTCGGTCCAGCGTCGGACGGCCTGCAGCGGATTCGGTGAAGGGCACGCCGTTGGTGCCATCCCATGGCACACCCCAGTCTGGCATCTGTTTCATTTGCAGCTGGTAGGCTTCGAAATCCAGTGTCAGACGGTCGGTCGCTTCGTATTCGGCAGCGATGGACAGACCTAGACGGTCGTCTTTGCTCCCGTCGCGGCCGGCAACGTCACTCACTTGGGCGACGGCACCGATGCGGGTCTTGAAGCGGTCGTTCCAGACCTTGTTCCAGTCGACTTCCTGACGCGCCAGATCGGCGGTGCCAAAAGTCGTGGTGGTTTTGACAAAGTCCGTATCCTGCGCCTCTTTGGTCACCAGATTGACCGCGCCGCCGGTGGTCGAGCGCCCACCGATGGAGCCAGACGGGCCTTTGGTGATCTCGACCTGTTCGGCCATGAATGTTTCGCGCACGGCAACGCCGGAATCACGCACGCCGTCGATGAAGACGTCGTTGGAGGATCGGAAGCCGCGGATGAACAGAACGTCGCCGAATGCGTTGCCGCCTTCGCCGGTGCCCAATGTGATGCCGGGGGTGGTGCGGGCGAGCTCGCGCACCGATGTCGCGTTCTTGTCGCGCAGCACTTCCTGGGTAACTGCGGTAACGGTGCGCGGTGTATCGACCAGCGGTTGCGTCAGCAGCGAGTTGCCCGATTGGACGGCCTGATATCCGGCTTCGGGGTTGGCGTAGGGCGACAGACCGTTCTCGCCGGCGACGGGCGCGGCGGGGGCGGCAGCAACGGGGGCCTCGGCCACGACGGGTGCAGGGGCGGGTGCCGGTGTCGCGCGGGGGGCAGGGGCCGCCGCGGCGCGTTTCTTGGCGGGTTGTGGCTTGGGCTTGGCGGCCTGCGGCTCGGAGGTTTCAACCTCGATACCGGGAAGCAGCAGCGGCTCGTCGCTGGATTGCGCATAAAGTGCTGCAGGAGACGTCGCGCCGATGGCGGCGGCCGTCATCATGCCGATGCTGCGGCTGGCCGTGTGGCCACGCAAGCTGTGTGGTGTTTTCGTCTGAGTCATATCGCCCTCGTCATTGCCCATTCGGGCTGTTTTTAGGGGGCTGGTCTGGACGATTGGCTACCTATTCACGGGCGGGTTACTAAGGCTGATAAAAACAATCAAGTATTAAACTTCGGCAACCTTACAAAAATTTCAATGGGTTGTAGCGTTGCACATAAGGCGTCGATCGGGCGCGAGAAGCGCCCGTTAATGCAGCGTCGGTGCTGCTTCCATTTGCGCGACCTCGCTTGGCGCGCTCAGGCGCATCCGTTTGAGCGCCAGCCCGAAATCCGCAGCAAGCGATGCCACCAGCGGGGCCATATCGGCGCGGACCAGCAGGGTCGCGATCAGCATCGCGTCTTCGCGCTGTCCGTCCGTGGCTGTCGCGATGAAGTTCGCAAAGCAGGATTCGTCCGATCCCAGACATTTGCACGTGACCGAATGGCGCATCAAAGGCCGCCGCCCGAACCGTGCACAAAGCGAGCATAGCTGTTCAAACGTAGCGAGCGCCTTGCTCCCGTTGGTGTGGCCGAGGACGCTGGCAAAATCGCTGCTGACTTTTTCCTGTGCGTCAGGCCCGTCACACCACATCCGCAAATAGATGACCGACGCGGCCTGAAGGCTGTCCAGCTCTGTGATGAACCCTACCGGGGCACCGCCGGGGTGCTGATGTGCGTCATTCATTTGGTCAGGATCAATTTGCCAGCGCGTGTGATCCGCAGGGTGTAGGTCTGGGTATCCAGCACGATTTGGGCGAGATCTCCGCCTTCGGTCAGGTCGCGGGCAGAGTAGGTCGGCAGCGCGTTCATCGGGGCTTGGGTCTTTGGGGGGGCATGAAATGTCATAGGGCTGCTCTATCAATGGTCATGGAAAAGGAACGTTGCACGCGGCACCGATCATCAGGCAGCCCTGCGGCTTGGTCCTGACGGTGAGCGGCAGTCTGCGTTCTGGGGAATGGTCTCATCGTGGGACTCCTCACATCATATGTGTCGGGCGTCCCCGTGGTCACGGGCGGGGTGGCTAGACGTTTCCATAAACCTGATTGAAATTATAGGGTATGTCAATCCGACAGTTTTAGTCGGAATACTTTGGGCGCATTTTTGTTTGTCTGTGTCGTGCAAAAGAATACCCCCCGCAGCACGGGGCGGCGGGGGGTATCAGGTGCTTTGACCGGCAAAGCACAAACGTCGGTAAGGGTTGCGTTATTGCGTCTTCATCTCGGCGCGCAGGCCGCGGAAGATTGCGTAGCACAGGAACAGCAGCACCACAGTAAAGGGCAATCCGGTAGAGATAACCATCGACTGAAGCGACTTGAGCCCGCCCGCAGACAGCAGCAACACGATCGCTACGGCACCTTCGAAGATGCACCAGAACACGCGCTGTGGCGCAGGTGCATCGACCTTGCCGCCTGCCGTGATCGTATCGATCACCAGCGAGCCGGAGTCAGACGAGGTCACGAAGAACACGATGACCAAGACGATCCCGATCAGCGATGTGATCCCGGCAAGCGGCAGCGCATCCAGCATGGCGAACAACTGGCGTGGCAGCTCGGCTTCTTGCGCGGCGGTGTAGCCGTCGCTGATCACCTGATCGATCGCAACGCCGCCAAAGACGCTCATCCACAGGACGCAAACGAGGCTCGGGATCAGCAGAACGCAGGTCAGGAACTCACGTACGGAACGGCCACGGCTGACGCGGGCGATGAACATGCCGACGAAAGGCGACCAGCTGATCCACCATGCCCAGTAGAACGATGTCCAGCCTTGCATAAAGTTCACGTCTTCACGGCCGATCGGATTGGACAGACCGGGCAGATATTCCGCATAGGCCAGCAGCGATGACCCGAAAGTCGACAGGATCGCCAGCGTTGGTCCGACCAGCAGCACGAAGGCCAACAGCAAAAACGCCAGACCCATGTTGATCTCTGACAGGACTTTGACCCCGCCATCAAGGCCGCGCAGCACGGATACGGTCGCAATCGCGGTGATGCCGGTGATCAGCAGAACCTGTGTTGTTGGACCAACCGCCACACCAAAGAGCTCGTTCAAGCCCGCGTTGGCTTGCGTGGCACCCAGACCAAGCGATGTCGCCAGACCAAAGAGCGTTGCAAATACGGCGAGAATATCGATCACGTGACCGGGCCAGCCCCAGACGCGCTCCCCCAGGATCGGGTAAAAGGCAGAGCGGATGGTCAGGGGAAGACCCTTGTTATAGCTGAACAGCGCCAGCGCCAGACCAACAACGGCATAGATCGCCCAGGGGTGCAGGCCCCAGTGGTAGATCGTGGCCGCCATACCCAGACGAACCGCTTCGGCCTGATCGCCCGCGGCCGCGCCCAAAGGTGCCCAATCGGTGCGCAGACCGTCTTCGCCAACAGCAGTGCCACCCATGGAACTCGAGAAATGCGATAGCGGTTCAGAGACGCCATAGAACATCAGGCCGATGCCCATGCCCGCCGCGAACAGCATCGAGAACCATCCAAGGTAGGTATAGTCGGGGCTTGCTTCGGCCCCGCCAAGACGCACACGGCCCAAAGGCGTGACGATCAGGAACAGGCAGAACAGCACAAAGATGTTGCCGGCAGAGATAAAGAACCAGTCAAAGCCCTTTGTCACCGACGAGAACAGCCATGTGAACAGCGCGCCAGACTGTTCGGGCAGCGCGAGTGTATAGAATACAAAGGCAACAATACACACACCCGAGATCGCGAAGACCGGGTTGTGAATGTCGAAGCCGAAGGGCCCCACGCTGCCTTCTTTGTTGTCTTGGCCGATCTCGTAATCCGTGTCGATTACGGCAGCGGCCCCGTCGGGTGTCGGGATACCCGGCGACGTTTCATCTGTCATTAGATGCTCTCCATTTTATGTATTTGCGACTAATCATAGCGCAACTCCGACAAAACGACCACCGCTGCGCGGGAAATAAGTAAATGAATATCATGGCTTAGCCCCCGGATGCGGGCTTGACGCCCCGTTTGCGGGTCGCGGGCTATGCGTTTTTTCCGTGCTTTACCGCGAATCCCCTCTTTGGATTCGGGTGAAACACCGAGGCGGTTCCGCGTGCCGCACTGCCCACGCCCGTCTGAACGGAGGGGGCAACCGCACCGCGGGATAGCGCCCTATCCCAAAAGATATGCCGCCCTATCCATCCATGGCCCCGACCCACCTGCTTGCGCAAATGAAAGCGCGGTCGTCTGCGGTCACCATGGTCCCATGACAAATTTTTTCATCATGGGGGATGATATGAAAGTTACTTGCACACTACCAATTATCGCAACCGCGGCACTTCTGGCCGCTACCACTGTCAGCGCCGAAGGGTTCAGCCTGTCCGGTGCGCGCTCTGCCATGCAAAGCGACATCTCGTTCAACGTCATGCAATCCGCAGGGCAGGGCCAGATCAAGCTGCGCCATAAGATCCAGCCCAAAGCGCAGGTCCGCTCCAAAACCGTGAGCAGCCGCAGCCGGTCTTTCCAAGAGCTCAGCGGGGTCAGCACTGCCGCGGACCTCAAAAGCCTCATCGCTTGGGCCGAGGCGGGTCCAAAGGGCTATGACGCCGTGCAATACGGGGCCAAACGGCTGCCGCCACAGCGTCCGACGCAAATGACCATCGGCGAAATCTACCGCTGGATCGACCGCACGCCGGGCCAGCCGCATGCCATCGGTCGATACCAATTCATTCCATCCACGCTGCGCAGTCTGGTGCGACAGGCGGGCCTGAGCAAGAATGACCGCTTTACCTCGGCGGTTCAGGATGGGCTGGCGGATATCCTTTTGGTCGATGCGGGATTTAACGCCTTCAAGAAGGGCAAGATCAGCCGCCACCGCTTTATGGAAAACCTCGCACGTATCTGGGCCGGTTTCCCGACCTCTAACGGGCGGTCCTATTATCACGGCTATGCAGGCAACAAGGCCGTCATCTCGTGGAACGAGTTCGACGCCGTAATGAAGAAGATTTTCGCAACCAAACGCGGCTGATCCCCGCGTTAGGGCTTGTTCCGGGCGGACAGCCGTGGCCCAATGGCCGGGTCTGGTGTCCGCCTCGCGGAAGAATCGGGAAGCTGGTGAAACTCCGGCACGTGCCCAACGCTGTAACGGGGATGGTTTGCGCATAGGCCACTGGAATATTCCGGGAAGGCGCGCGGATCAGGCGACCCTAAGTCAGAAGACCGGCCAGACAGTACAGCTTGCCCCGCATGGACAGCGGGATTGGCGCATAAACGTATTGTTGGGGACTGAACAATGCCGATACCCTCTGCGCTGGCACCCGCCGCGCCTTTTTCAGATGCTGAACGCGACGCCGTCTACAAGGCGATCTTTACCCGCCGCGATGTACGCGATCAGTTTTTACCCGATCCACTGGCCGAGGATGTGTTGCACCGCATACTGACCGCCGCGCATCACGCACCGTCCGTCGGGTTGTCACAGCCGTGGAATTTCATCGTCATCCGGGATCAGGCCGCACGCGATCAGGTCTGGCAAGCCTTCAACCGCGCCAACGAGGAAGCCGCCCAGATGTTCGAGGGCGACCGCCAGACAACCTATAGGTCGCTGAAGCTCGAAGGCATCCGCAAGGCACCGGTCAATATCTGCGTGACCTGTGACCGCAGCCGTGGTGGTAAGGTCGTGCTGGGGCGCACCCATAATCAAAGCATGGATCTTTATAGCACCGTCTGCGCGATCCAGAACCTCTGGCTTGCCGCCCGCGCCGAGGGCATCGGGATGGGCTGGGTCAGCGTGTTCCGCGATGCCGATCTGCGTGATCTGCTTAAGATCCCCGACCGGATAGAAATCGTCGGCTATCTGTGTTTGGGCCATGTGGAGGAGCTTTACCAGACGCCCGAACTTGAGGTGAAAGGCTGGAGCAAACGGCTGCCCGTGGACGAGATGATCTTTGACGGCACGTGGCAGGGCGATCCTTAGGCGGTTCCTCGTCGTTCGCGACGTCACCTCTCGCGGTGCGGGTATTTTGTACCATCAGCGGAACCACGCCGGTTCCCTGACGTTGCCTTTGTGAAGCCGACGCATACCGCGTCCGGCACGCAAAGAGGAAGTATTCAAAATGGGCGGTATCATTTATCTCGTTGGTCTTGTGGTCGTGGTTATGGCGGTGCTGTCGCTGGTCGGCTTGGCGTAATCAAACGCCGGGGAGGCATTTACATGAACACGACACTCACTGAAAAAACTGCCGATGGATCCTATGTCGACTGGCCCGCAATTTTCGCGGGCACTGTTGTCGCTGTGGCGATCGGCCTCTTGCTGACCACCTTCGGCGCGGCGCTTGGCCTGTCGTCGATCACGCTGGACGGAACCGACAATTCATCGACGCTTGAACTGGTGCTGACCGCGCTGTGGATGGTGATCACGCTGGTCGCCTCCTATCTGGCCGGTGGTTATATCGCGGGCCGCATGCGCCGCCGCGTCGAAAGCGCTACGGATGATGAAGTCACTGCACGTGACGGGATCAACGGTCTGGTTGTTTGGGGCCTCGGGTCTGTGATCACCGCCGTGATGCTATCCAGCGCGCTGAGCTTTGCAGCCAATACTGCGGGCAACGTCGCAGCGGGTGCAGGCAAAGCGGCTGGTACGGTCGTCGAAGCTGCGGGCTCTGCCGTGGGAGGTGCTGCCTCCGGACTGGCCGATGCGGCGGGTGCTGCAATCCCGGATGAGGCCAAAAATGACCCGACAGATTACCTGTCGAACCAGCTTTTGCGCCCCAATCAGGTCGACCCGCTTACAGCCGATCCCGAGCAACTGGCAGAGCAGACCGCCAGCATCGTCGCCAATATCTACCGCACGGGTGAGGTCAGCGAGGAAGACCGGACCTATCTTGCCGGCGCTGTTGCCGCACGCACCGATCTGACCCAGGCTCAGGCGAAAGAGCGTGTGGACCAGATTGTGACCCAAGCGCAGGAAGCACGTCAGGAAGTCGAAGACGCTGTAGCCGCTGCCAAGGCCGAGGCTGAACAAGCCGCGGCAGAGGCGAAAGACGCGGCGGTTGAAGCTGCGCGAACCGCGCGTAACGCCGGTATCCTGACCGCCTTTGTGCTGGCCGCCGCGTCGCTGATTGCCGGTGTGGCATCTGTTGCAGGGTCGGTCCATGGGGGCCGCCACCGCGATCAGGGCCGTCTTTTTGCCGGTCTGACATATCGCGGCTAAATTGCTTCACGTGAAAACCGAAACCCCGGCGGCGCAAGCAGTCGGGGTTTTCTTATGCCATCGTGATTCGGGATGTTCCGGGGCAGGGAACGCTGCGACGCCTTCAGGCGCATCCATGGCACATGCCAAAACCGCAACGCCAGCAAAATAAGGCCAGCTAAATAAGGCATCAGGGCAAAGCGATATGTTTAAAGGAGGGATCTGGTGCTGAAGGGGAGGATTGAACTCCCGACCTCGTCATTACCAATGACGCGCTCTACCACTGAGCTACTCCAGCACTGTGGGCGGGTGATTAGACCCATTCGCAATATGGTGCAAGCGTAATCTGGACCATATCGGTCCGCTGCGCTAGACAATCGACATGTCAAAGGATACCGCCCCACAAAAGCCGCCAAAACCCAATGTATTGCGGGAAGACAGGCTGAAAGCCGCGCTGAAAGCCAATATGGGCCGACGCAAGGCGCAAGCGCGTGCGCGCAGCGACAAAAGCCAAAGCGACGACACGCAAAATAATAACGCGCAGACAGATAACGGGCCGACCGGCCAAACCAAGGAAGGCTGAAGGATGGATTCGATTGTGGTCAAAGGCGGCGGTGCGCTGTCGGGACAAATTCCGATTGCGGGGGCCAAGAACGCCTGTCTGACGCTTATGCCCGCGACCCTGCTGTCCGAAGAGCCGCTGACGCTGACCAACGCGCCGCGCCTGTCCGACATCCGCACCATGACCGAATTGCTGCGGTCCCTTGGGGCAGAGGTGACATCGATGCAGGACGGTCAGGTTCTGGCGATGTCGTGTCATGGCGAGATCAACACACGCGCCGAATATGACATCGTGCGCAAGATGCGCGCGTCGAACCTTGTGCTGGGGCCGCTGCTGGCCCGCGAAGGCCACGCGCAGGTATCACTGCCGGGCGGCTGCGCGATTGGTGCGCGTCCGATGGATATTCACACCGATGGTCTGGCCCTGATGGGCGCAGAGATCGACTTGCGTGACGGCTATCTGCACGCCAAGGCGCAAGGCGGGGCATTGAAAGGTGCGGTCATCGACTTCCCCTTTGCCTCTGTCGGCGCGACCGAGAACATCATGATGGCTGCGACTTTGGCCAAGGGCACGACGGTGATCAACAACGCCGCGCGCGAGCCCGAGATCGTGGATCTCGCGGATTGTTTGCGTGCTATGGGCGCGCAGATTGAAGGCGACGGCACCAGCCGGATCGAGATTCAGGGCGTTGACCGTCTGCATGGGGCCACCCACCGTGTTGTGACCGACCGGATCGAACTGGGCACCTATATGCTCGCCCCTGCGATGTGTGGTGGCGAGGTTGAATTGCTGGGCGGGCGCATCGACCTGCTGTCGGCTTTCTGCGAAAAGCTTGACGCGGCAGGGATCGACGTGACCGAGACGGACAAGGGTCTGAAAGTCGCGCGGCGCAATGGCGTGATCAACGCGGTGAATGTCACGACTGAACCTTTCCCCGGTTTCCCCACCGACCTGCAAGCCCAGATGATGGCGCTGCTGTGTACGGCGGACGGTACCTCGGTGCTGGAAGAGAAAATCTTCGAGAACCGCTTTATGCACGCGCCCGAGCTGATCCGCATGGGGGCCGATATCGAGGTCCACGGCGGCACCGCGACGGTTCACGGGGTCAAAAAGCTGAAAGGTGCGCCGGTGATGGCGACCGATCTGCGCGCGTCGATTTCCCTGATCCTTGCCGGTATGGCCGCCGAAGGCGAAACGCGCGTAAGCCGTGTCTACCATCTGGATCGCGGGTACGAACATGTGGTGGCGAAACTGCGCGGCGTGGGCGCAAATATTGAACGGATCAAAGACCAATGACCGAAGATGCACGTTTCGAAGACGGGCGCGAAGCCCCGCTGAACCTCGGCGCGCTGGATGCCGATGACCTCAAGGTGATCTCCTCGCTGGCGCAGGATGCTGTGTTTCCGGGATCGGAAATGCGCTGGCTGCAAAAAGAGGGGCGCTTTGCCCTGCTGCTGAACCGCGTGCGGTGGGAAGACGCGGGCAAGTCGCGCCACGCCCCGGAACGCGTGCAAACAATCTTGATGTTCAGCAACGTGCAGCGCGTGTCCAGCCAGGGCGTGAACAAGGGGGATGCGGATACCATCCTGTCGCTGTTGCAGATCGAATTTACCGAAACCGATGCGCCCTCGGGCGACGTGCTGCTGACCCTCGCGGGGGACGGTGTCATCCGGCTGACGGTCGAAGCGCTGGATGTGACCTTGAAGGATGTGACGCGCCCCTATGTGGCCCCGTCGCGCAAGCTGCCGGAACATCCGGCCTAAGCGTTCTTCCACATTCTTTGCCGTGCGGGGTGCCCGCGTGGCATCCCTTCAAAGCCCATTGCACGTTGCAAAGGACATCCGATGCCCCAATTCCTAGACTTCGATCAGCCCGATTTCGAACAGGCGTTCACCGCGCTGCTCTCTGCCAAACGTGAAGACAGCCCCGACGTGGACGACACGGTGGCCGAGATCATCGCACATGTGCGGTCCAAGGGCGATGCCGCGGTGATCGAGCTGACCCAGAAGTTCGACCGCATCGCGCTGACCCCCGACACCCTGCGCATCACCGCGGCAGAGGTCGACGCCGCGATTGCCGAAGTCTCGGACGCGGATCGCACAGCGCTTGAGCTCGCCGCGGCGCGTATCCGTGCCTATCACGAGCGGCAGCTGCCCGAGGATGCGCAGTGGCAGGACGACACTGGTGCCACGCTCGGCTGGCGGTGGAGCGCGGTATCCGCCGCAGGGCTTTATGTGCCCGGTGGTCTGGCAAGCTATCCTTCCTCTGTCTTGATGAACGCGATCCCGGCCAAGGTCGCGGGGGTAGAACGGCTTGCGATGGTCGTGCCCACGCCGGACGGGGTGTTGAACCCGCTGGTGTTGCTGGCTGCGCGGCTGGCGGGCGTTGACGAGATTTACCGCATCGGTGGGGCGCAGGCGGTGGCGGCGCTGGCCTATGGCACCGACACGATTCCCCCCGTCGACAAGATCACCGGCCCCGGCAATGCCTATGTCGCTGCCGCGAAACGGCGGGTGTTCGGCAAGGTGGGCATCGACATGATCGCGGGCCCGTCCGAAATTCTGGTGATCGCGGATGGGGACAACGATGCTGACTGGATCGCCCTTGATCTGCTCAGCCAGTCCGAACACGACGAAAGCGCCCAATCGATCCTGATCACCACGGACAAGGCCTTTGGCCGCGCGGTTTCGGATGCTGTGGATGCACGGCTGGAAACGCTGGAACGGCGCGCGATTGCGGGCACCAGCTGGCGCGAGAACGGGGCGATCATTACCGTGCCGGATCTGGCGACAGCCGCCAAGCTGAGCAACCGTATCGCGCCTGAACACCTTGAACTTTGCGTCGCGGATGTGGATGCGCTAAGCGCGCAGATCACCCACGCGGGGGCGATTTTCCTTGGTCAATGGACGCCTGAGGCGATTGGCGATTACGTTGGCGGGCCGAACCACGTGCTGCCCACGGCGCGCTCTGCGCGGTTTTCCAGCGGGCTGTCGGTGCTGGACTTTATGAAGCGCACGACACTGGCACGGATGACG
>NZ_NHBI01000054.1:0-14518 GCF_002167505.1 Sulfitobacter sp. TMED3
AAACCAGCAACGGTGCCCCCATCAACCCAGCAGGACGCACAGACACCGAAGTCGAGACGCCCGAAAGTCTCAACCTGGAATTTCAAACCGGGGTCGCGGCTGATACGCTCGTTTTCGGTTCGATCCGCTACGCACGCTATTCCGATACCATCGTATCACCAGACGTCTTTAACGTTCTGACACGCGGTGCGAGCCTGACGTCAATCGAAGATTCCACCGATTACGAAATTGGCGTCGGCCGTCGCTTCAACGACCAGTGGTCTGGCTCGATTGCGATCGGATACCAGCGTGCGGACGGCGACGATCAAGTCTCTCCGCTCGCGCCAACCGATGGTGCACGGTATGTGTCCTTGGGCGCTAAATATCAGGCGACAAGCCAGTTCGATGTGAGCTTGGGCGTGCGCTATACCGAGCTTGGCGATGCGCGGGCAACCACACAGAATACGCCGCAGGCAAACTTCGAAGACAACTCTGCAGTCTCTGTCGGGGTTAAGTTCGGCTACAACTTCTAAGCCCTACCACAGCAACGCTCTATCAGCCCGCCCCAGCAATGTGGCGGGCTTTTTCATGGGCCCGCGATGTCTGATGTCTCGTGGCCGAGGTCTCGCGTCTGGTGTCTGGTGTCTGGGCACAGGCTAGGCTACTCATTGCGAAACAAGACGTTCCAAGGATGACGACCCATGCTTTACCCCTCNGCCGATGCGTGGCGTGCCGCGCCNCATAAACATGTGCTGGTCTTTGGCATGTCGGGTCTGGGCAAGACGCATATGGCGCATCTGCTGCGGCAATCGGGGNGGTGGTTNCACTACTCCATCGACTACCGGATCGGCACGCGATACNTGGGTGAAACCATCGCCGACAACGCCAAGGCCGAAGCGATGAAGGTGCCNTTCCTGCGGGATCTTCTGCTGAGCGACAGCATCTACATCGGGTCAAACATCACCTTTGATAATCTCTCGCCCGTGGCGACCTGGCTGGGCAAGCCCGGCGATGCGGCCAAGGGGGGATTGCCGATGGCGGAATATGCGTCCCGACAGGAAGCGTTCAAACAGGCAGAGATCGCAGCCCTGCGCGACACCGGCCATTTCGCCCGCCGTGCGCAGGCGCTCTATGGGTATCCGCATTTCATCTGTGACACCGGCGGCTCGATCTGTGAATGGGTGGACCCCGATGACGACAGTGATCCGCTGATGCAAACCCTGTCGGCGGAATGTCTGCCGGTCTGGATCAAGGGCGACGATGCNCACACCCAAGAGCTGATCCGCCGCTTTGACAAAGCCCCCAAGCCGATGGCCTATCAACCCGAATTCCTGCTGCGGGTGTGGCAGGAATATCTGAGCGAAAACAACTGCCAAGAGGATGATGTCGATCCGGATGCCTTTATCCGCTGGACCTACGCCCAAGCGCTTGCCCACCGACAGCCGCGCTACGAGGCGATGTCGCGATGGGGGGTGACCGTGACNGCNGATCAGGTGGCCGGGCTCAAATCCGAGGATGATTTCAACGACCTGATCGCGGGGACGTTAAGCGCGTGACCCTTGGCGCCCTCTGCGCGGGCGCTTATCTAAATCCGGCGCAGATGATGCAAGACCTGAGCCCCTAGACGTGGAATACCGACATGCCGATTAAACTGCCTTCCGACCTGCCTGCCTATGACGTGCTGACGCGCGAAGGTGTCATGGTGCTGGACGAGGAAATGGCGGCGCGTCAGGACATCCGGCCTTTGCGCATTGCCTTGCTGAACCTGATGCCGAAAAAGATCCAGACAGANAACCAGTTCGCGCGGTTGATCGGGGCGACGCCCCTGCAGATCGAATTCAGCCTGATCCGCATGTCCGACCACCAGTCGCGCAATACGGCCGCAGATCACCTTGAAAGCTTTTACCGCCCGTTCGAGGAAGTCACCCANGAGAAATTCGATGGGCTGATCATCACCGGTGCCCCGATAGAGCATCTGGACTTTGATGACGTCACCTATTGGGAAGAGCTTACCCGCGTCTTTGACTGGACCCAGACCAATGTCCATTCGACCTTCGGCGTGTGCTGGGGNGGCATGGCGATGATCAATTATTTCCACGGTATCAAAAAGCATCTGTTGGANGAAAANGCNTTCGGNTGCTTCCGCCACAGCAACCTTGAACCGTCGTCGCCCTATCTGCGCGGGTTCTCGGATGATCTGGTGGTGCCGGTCAGCCGTTGGACCGAAATGCGCGCGGCAGAGGTCGACGCCGTGCCCAGCCTGACCACCCTGCTCGGCAGNAAGGAGGTCGGCCCCTGTCTGGTCGAGGATGCAGGGCATCGGGCNCTCTATATCTTCAATCACCTTGAATATGACCGCGACACATTGAAGGANGAATATGACCGCGATGTCGCCCAAGGCACGCCGATCAACGTGCCCTGCAACTANTACCCCGATGATGANCCNGCNCAGGTGCCGCTGAACCGCTGGCGCAGCCATGCGCATCTGCTCTACGGCAACTGGATCAACGAGATCTACCAGACCACNCACTACGATCTNAACGACATCGGTCGCAGCAATTTTGGGACGTAGCATGCTGTTGATCCTGACGCTGGTCGCCNTGGGCTTGGTGATCGTGGTGCACTGGCGGGCCAGCNCNCGNGAGGCTGNGGCCAACGCCGCCTNCCCGCCGATTGGCGAGCTGATCGATATCGACGGCGTCAAGGTCCATGCCAAGGTGCAGGGCAGCGGGCCGGATCTGGTGCTGATCCACGGGGCGTCAGGGAATATGCGGGATTTCACCTTTGACATGGTGGACCAGCTTNCCGACCGCTACCGCGTTATCCTGTTCGACCGTCCNGGGCTCGGTTGGACCGACAACCTGCCCCAGCACGCGGGCGCATGGAATGCCACNGCGGCCACACCCCATGAACAGGCCGCGCTGTTGCAAAAGGCAGCGGACAGGCTTGGGGTGAGCAACCCGATCGTGCTGGGGCACAGCTATGGCGGCGCGGTGGCGCTGGCGTGGGGGCTGTCGCGGCCCGATGACACGGCGGCGCTGGTGCTCGTATCCGCCGTCTCCGAGCCGTGGGAAGGTGACCTTGGCTGGCAGTACAAGCTCACCGGTTCTGCCTTTGGGTCGGGAATTGTGATCCCGCTGGTCACCGCCTTCGTGCCGCAGGGATTTGTGCACGCCAGCGTCGGCGCGATCTTTGCCCCGCAAGCCACGCCTGACGGCTATAGTGACCACATCGGCACCGGCCTGTCCCTGCGCCGGATGTCCATGCGCGCCAATGCGCAACAGGTGAACACGTTGCTGCCCGAGATCAAGAAGATGGTCCCGAAGTATGATACGCTGACCATGCCGGTCGAGCTGATCCACGGCACCGCAGACACTATCGTCCCGCTGGATGTCCACGCGGCAATCGCCACGCCGCAACTGCCCGACGCGGTGCTGACCACCCTGCCCGGCATCGGCCATATGCCACAACATGTGACCCAACCCGACGTCATCGCCGCCATTGACCGCGCAGCGACACGTGCGGGTTTGCGCTAGGGGGCAGAACGCTCCATAAGTTAGGGTGAACAGGATATTTGAGGAGGCCCCCATGGACCTGCCCTTTGACGGTGCGATCAGCGCCTATTTCGAAAACGACGCGCCCGCGCCCATCAACAAGGCGATCAAACGCGCCGACAAGGACGATATCCTGAGCGACAGCTACCCCCATTCCGAACGTCTGGGGCGCAAGCAATATGACCGCGAGATGGATCGGCTCCAGATCGAACTGGTCAAGCTGCAAGCATGGGCGCGCGACACCGGCACGCGTATTACTATGATCTTTGAAGGCCGCGACGCTGCGGGCAAAGGCGGCACCATCTCGCGCTTCCGTCAGAATTTGAACCAGCGTTCCGCCCATGTGGTGGCCCTGCCCAAACCCACCGAAACCGAAGCTGGGCAATGGTATTTTCAACGCTATATCAAGCATTTGCCGACCGCCGGTGACATGGTTTTCTTTGATCGCAGCTGGTACAATCGCGGCGTCGTCGAACCGGTTTTCGGCTTTTGCACCGAGGCCCAGCGTGAAGCCTTCTTCGATCAGGTGGTCCCGCTGGAAAAGATGCTGGTCGACGATGGGCTGCACCTGTTCAAATTCTGGCTCAACGTAGGCCGCGGC
This sequence comes from Sulfitobacter sp. TMED3, assembly GCF_002167505.1. Taxonomy (NCBI): domain Bacteria; kingdom Pseudomonadati; phylum Pseudomonadota; class Alphaproteobacteria; order Rhodobacterales; family Roseobacteraceae; genus Sulfitobacter; species Sulfitobacter sp. TMED3. The sequence continues at coordinate 4,135 of NZ_NHBI01000054.1, forward strand.
GAACAGCTGCGGCGGATGCTCGCGCGCGAAGGCGACCCGCTAAAGCAATGGAAGCTCAGCATCATCGATGTCAAAGGGCTGGCGAAATGGGACGCCTATAGCGCCGCGATCAAGGACACGCTGCAGCGGTCCCACACGCCGCAGACCCCGTGGACGGTGATCCGCTCTGACGATAAACGCCGCGCGCGGCTGGCAGCGATCCGGACCGTGCTCCACGCGTTTGACTACACAGGCAAAGACACCAAAGCGATCGGCGCGATTGATGACCAGATTTGCGGCGGACCGGATATCTGGGATGCCTAAACGCGGCTATCACCACGGCAACCTGCGACAGGCGCTGATCGACGGCGCGCTCAAACTGATCGAGGATCGCGGCCCCACGGGGTTCACCCTATCAGAGGCGGCGAAACAGGCGGGTGTCACCCCCGCAGCCGTCTATCGCCATTTCGAGGGCCGCGAAGACCTGATCGCCGAAGGCGCATTGCAAGGCTATGATATCTTTGCCGAATTGATGGAAGCCGCGTATCAATCCGGCCAGCCTTCCGCGCTCAAGGCGTTCGAGGCGACAGGCCGTGCCTATCTTGCCTTCGCCCGCGATTATCCGGGCCATTACATCGCGATGTTCGAAAGCGGCATCTCCGTCAACCGCACCCCCGATCTGGCCGCCGCTGCGGCGCGGGCCAATGGGGTACTGGAACAGGCTGCAAGCGATCTCAGCCAGCATATCCCGTTGGAAAAGCGCCCGCCCGCCTCGATGTTCTCGGCCCATATCTGGGCGCTGAGCCACGGGGTGGTTGAACTCTTCGCCCGGAATTCCCCCGGCAGGGCCTCTCCCTTTCCCGCAGATGATCTGCTGGAAAGCGGCATTGGCATCTACCTGCGCGGCCTTGGTCTGGTGGGACCGGACGACTAGGCGGCGATTTCCGCCAAGGCCTGCGCCGCGATCTCGAAGGATTTGACCCGCGCGGCATGGTCGTGGATCTGCCCTGTCAGGATCAATTCATCCGGTTGATATGTCTCAATCATTTGCGACAGTTGCCGCGCGACGCGCTCAGGGCTGCCCACGGCCGTGACCCGCAGGGCCTGATCGACGGCCTGACGCATCTGCACGCCAACTTCGGCATCAATATCGCGCACCGGACGCGGCAGCTTGCCCGGTTTGCCGGTGCGCAACCGCACAAAAGCCTGCTGCATGGAGGTCCGAAGGTAGGCCCCCTCTTCATCGGTATCCGCCGCGAAAACATTCGCCGCCAACATGAAATGCGGTTTCTCCCACTGCGCCGAGGGTTTGAAATCGCGACGGTAAATCGCCACGGCGTCTTCCAACGCATCGGGGGCGAAATGCGAGGCAAAGGCATAGGGCAGCCCGAAATGCGCCGCCAGCTGCGCCCCATAAAGCGAAGAGCCCAATATCCACACCGGCACATGCGTGCCCTGACCCGGATGCGCCATCACACGCGCCCCCGCAGGGGCCTCGCCAAGATAGCCGATCAGCTCGGCCACATCTTCGGGGAAACGGTCGCCCCCTTGCATCCCGCGCCGCAAGGCGTGGTACACGGCCTGATCCCCACCGGGCGCGCGGCCAAGGCCCAGATCAATCCGGTCTCCGTGGATCGTGGCAAGCGTGCCAAACTGCTCTGCAATCGCCAGCGGCGCGTGGTTCGGCAACATGATGCCCCCCGCGCCCACACGGATGCGAGAGGTGTGATCCGCCACATGCCCGATCAACACCGATGTCGCGGCAGAGGCGATCCCCGGCATGTTGTGATGCTCTGCCATCCAGTAGCGATAATATCCCGCCGCTTCGGTCCGCTTTGCCAGATCAATCGTATTCGCAATAGCTTGACGGGCATCTGATCCTTCGGGCACGGGGGAAAGATCAAGGACTGAATATCGCATGGGGCGGCTCCGTTTTTAACGCATCCTTTACCTAAGCACGCGGCCTAGAAAACAAAACCACCCCGCCGGCTTCATTTTGCGAAATAAACTCTCCCCGAAGGGTCGGCTGGCCTCAGGCGCATACGAAAAAGGCCGCCCCGGCAGGAGCGGCCTTTTCCAAAAACTGTAAAGTAAAGCTTAACGCTTGGAGAACTGGAAGCTCTTACGCGCTTTCGCACGACCGTACTTCTTACGCTCAACAACACGGCTGTCGCGTGTCAGGAAGCCTGCCGCTTTCAGCGCGCCGCGCAGGGAGGGATCGTAGAGCTGCAGTGCTTTGGAAACACCGTGCTTCACCGCGCCCGCCTGACCGGACAGACCGCCACCTTTCACAGTTGCAACAACGTCGAACTGACCGTCGGTGCCTGTGATGGTGAATGGCTGTGCCAAGATCATCTGCAGAACGGGGCGTGCAAAATATTCGTTTTGCGCTTTGCCGTTTACGATGACTTTACCGGAACCTGGTTTGATCCAGACGCGGGCAACCGCATCTTTACGCTTACCGGTTGCATAGGCGCGGCCTTGCGCGTCACGCACGGGCTCGCGTGGGGTCATTTCAACTTCTGTCCCCTGAACGCCACCGATGTTCTCGGTTACGGCCGCTTCGAGGCCTTCGAGTGTTTTGATTTCATCAGCCATGCTTATGCACTCCGCGTGTTTTTAGAGTTCATGGATTTCACGTCCAGAACCTCGGGGCTTTGCGCCTCGTGGGGGTGTTCGGAACCGGCGTAAACGCGCAGGTTGGTCATGATCTGGCGGCTCAGGCGGTTGCCGGGCAGCATGCGCTTGACCGCTTGGGTCACAACACGCTCGGGGTGCGCACCTTCAAGGATCTGAGCTTTGGTACGCTCCTTGATCCCGCCGGGGTGGCCGGTGTGCCAGTAGAAGTTTTCTTCACGCTTCTTGCCGGTCATCTGGATTTTCTCGGCATTGATCACGATGACGTTGTCGCCGCAATCCATGTGAGGGGTGTAGGAAGGCTTGTGCTTGCCGCGCAGACGCATGGCAATGATCGACGCAAGACGGCCAAGGACGACGCCTTCAGCGTCGACGATGATCCATTTCTTGTCGATATCTGCCGGTGTTGCAGAAAAGGTTTTCATGGAGGGAATTCCCGTTACTTTGGTGAAAGGGTCCGAAACCGAACCCCGCTATCTGATGGCTGGGTTATAAACACGCCCTTCGCCACGTCAAGCGCCACATTCCCTATTTTCTCACACAAAAACAATGCCTTGCAAATTAGGTATTATTATACCCCACGAAAATCACACGCTCAACTGCTCGGGTGGAGAGTCCAGCAGATGTCGCAGGCGCATGATCGCATCCTCAAAACTGTGCAGCGCCACGCCTGCGTTGATCGCAAGCCGCACCGCATGGGGCGCGCGGGCATCGCGGCAGACGAATTCCTCGGCCGAGCGGATTTGAACGCCCTGCCCTTCAGCCGCCTGACAGAACGCACCCGCACGCCAGCCAACCGGCAGGCTCAGCCANAANAACGGCACGTTGGTGCGCCACGCCACATCATATCCGCCCAGTATATTCACCGCGCTTTGGACATAGGCGTTAAAGCCCTGACGCGTGCCNTCGGCGATGGTGTCGATATCGGGATGCACCAGCAGCTTGGCACATAGGTCGATCAACGGGGTNGCAAGGCCNAAGCAATTNTANTCGGCCACGCGACGCAGATCGGGTGTGCGCTGGCGCGGGCCGATNGCGAANCCGATGCGCAGCGCAGGGGTCAGGGTCTTGGCCAGTGANGAGACATACCAGCCGCGTTCGGGCGCAAGCATCCGGTAGGTCGGCGCACGCTCTACGCGCATGCGATAACAATCGTCCTCGACAATTTGAAAGTCATGTTTGCGCGCCACCTCGACCAGCGCCTCNCGGCGCGCCACAGGTGTGAANCCGGCGGTCGGGTTNTGGACTTCGGGCGAGGTGCAGAAAATCTGAAGATCATGGTTCCGCGCCACCTCGTCCAGCGCTTCGGGGATCACGCCGTCTTTATCCATNGCCACCGGAATGACATCGGCGCGCAGCAGCTCGCCCGCGCGGCGGAAACCGGGGTACGACAGCTCTTCAATCGCGATGGCGGGGCGTCGGCCTTGCAGGATGGACTGGAANACGAGNGACAGACCGTTTTGCCCGCCGTGAGACAGGATCACATCGGCCTCGGTAAAGGATCCCAGNGGCGTGCCGGCCAGCCATTTGACCACAGCTTCGCGNGCGGGGCGCGCCCCGGTGCGGCTGGGATAATGCATCACACCTGACGCCGGATCCTGAGCGANCTCGGCCATCAGGTTGCGGATCAGNGTCGCCTGCCCNGCNGATGGNAGNTGCGGCGAGAACATGTTCACGGCATAGGTGTCCGCGGGGTAGTTCTTNGTNCCTTGATGCACGTGGTGGGCGATCACATCCATCTCGATCGGGCTGTTGCGATCGGGGGTCGTGGGCGGCAGGGCGACAAAGGTGCCGCGCCCGACCTCGGCCTGCAACGTNCCGCTTTCGGTCAGCATCGTATAGGCCCGTGCCACGGTCCCCGGCGTAACGCCAAGCTTCCATGCCAGTTCCCGCACCGGCGGCAGTTTTTCCCCCGCCGATAAAGCGCCGTTCGAGATANCGTTTCGTATCATTGTAACAACGGCTTTGTATTTNGGGCCAGGCCCGTCAATNTGATCAGGTTGCCAAATTGTACCCATTACAATGTTTNCCTTTNCAAAATGTATCNCATTTTGTACCCCTTTGTTACGGCAAAACGTAACATTGTGTCAATACAATTCAGAAATAGGAGATTCTCATGACACAGACCCTGACCCTCAACCACGAAACTGTGGCAATCCTGAACCAGCGCAGCACACCGTTTGCCGCTGTTCTTGCGGTCAAATTTGCGGTCTGCGTCACGAAGATGGCATCGCGTCGCCGGACACGCAAAGCGCTCGCACAGCTTGAGCCTTGGCAGTTGGCAGACGTGGGACTCACACCGCGACAGGCTCATGATGAGTCTATTCGGGTGTTCTGGAAGGCGTAACGTCCCTGTGGCGCAGTCCAGACCTCTTCACTCGGGCCGGTAAATACCGGCCCTTTTTTCCATTGTACCCGTTAGTGNGGGGTACAATCAGCGTGGCGGAATGGCATAGGTCAGCGATGCCCGCGCGACAGGGTCGTCCAGCCCGTCGGNATAGACCANCACATCACAAATCGACAGNAGNTTGCCAAGCTTGAGCAATCGCGTCTTGGCGATCAGATCGGTNTTGGCCGCNGGNTTGCGCATGAAATCGATCGAACAGTTTGTGGTCACCGCCAGCGCCTTGGGCCCGATTCGCGCCAAGGTCATCAGATAGGCGCTGACATCGGCCAGCGCGAAGATCGACGGGCCGGACACGGTGCCGCCGGGGCGCAGGTGCCGGTCCGCGGTGAGCAAACGTGTGGTCAGATCCGTCTCTCCGACATGGTCGATGGCGAAATCATCGGCGACCTGCTTGAACACGTCTTTCATAAAAACCGCGAGCGCATCGGCATCCATCATAATTGGCATACTTGTCCTCCCTCATATGTCGCGGCTAGGCTCAGGGAAAAGCGGGAGGGGTTCAAGATGACAATGGTCGAAATGGCATGTGACGGTGCGGTAGTCCGGTTGACGATGAACGCGCCGGACCGGTTGAACGCGCTGTCGGACGAGATGCTGGCCGCGTTGCAGGCGCGTCTGGACGAGATCGCGCATCGNCCNGATATNCGGGTCGTCATCCTNGCCGGGGCGGGCAAGGCGTTCTGCGCCGGGCATGANCTGAAGCAGATGACGGCGTTGCGCGACGCCAAGGATGGGGGTGTCGCCGGCTTCCAAGACCTGTTCGAACGCTGCGCCCGTCTGATGGCGCGCATCCAGTCCCTGCCCCAGCCCGTGATCGCGCAGGTCCACGGCATCGCCACTGCCGCGGGATGTCAGCTGGTCGCGACCTGCGATCTTGCGGTCGCGGCCGAGGATACGTGCTTTGGCGTGAACGGGGTGAATATCGGCCTGTTCTGTTCGACCCCGATGGTTGCGCTCAGCCGCAATATCCCGCGCAAACAGGCGTTCGAGATGCTGACCACNGGCGAGTTTATCGATGCAGCCCGCGCCCGCGAGCTNGGGTTGATCAACCGTATCGCCCCACCAGACGAGCTTGCGACGCAGACGACAGCGCTGGCCCAGCANATCGNGGACAAGCTGGGCACAGCGGTCAAGATCGGCAAACAGGCCTTCTATGCGCAGCTCGCCATGCCGGTCGCNCAAGCTTATGTCTACACNGGNGACGTGATGGTGGAAAACATGCTCAACCCCGACACGGNCGAGGGNATCGCGGCCTTTCTGGAAAAACGCACTCCTGAGTGGGATCAGTAAGCCGGAAACAGACTGTTTCCGATGGTGCCGCACAGATCACGAATTCGTGCTTTCAATTCGGGCGCTTTTGTGGCACAAATAAGACAAGGCAGATGCCTTGATGATTTTGGGTCGCCGCCGGCGGAAGGTCCCTCCAGGTCAGCCTCTCACTGACCGACCGTTCCCGCAGCGGCGACCCCAAAAATCCCCCTTCACATTCAATCGANATGTTTGANGGNCNAAAGGGCGGCGGGCACGCGTTNCGCGACAGNCACCGCTGGCTATTGCACCGCGNCAGCCCCTGCCCTACATCGCTGNCATGACACATACACTCCATATCATCGGCGGCGGCATGGCCGGATCAGAGGCCGCCTGGCAGGCGGCGAACGCGGGCATTCAGGTTGTGCTCCATGAAATGCGGCCCAAGGTCGGCACCTTCGCGCATCAGACGGGGCTGCTGGGGGAAATGGTCTGCTCCAACTCCTTCCGCTCGGATGATAACGAACAGAACGCCGTGGGGCTGCTGCATTGGGAGATGCGTGCCGCCAACGGGCTGATCATGGCAACCGCCGAGAAACACCGCCTGCCCGCCGGCGGCGCCCTGGCTGTGGACCGTGATCCCTTCGCGCAATCGGTGACAGACGCGCTGATGGCGCATCCNAATATCTCTGTCGAATATGGCGAGATCACCGATCTGCCGCGCGAGGGTCACTGGATCATCGCGACCGGCCCGCTGACCTCGGGCGATCTGGCGCAGTCTATCGCCGCCGAAACCGGTGCCGAGGCNCTGGCCTTTTTCGACGCGATCGCGCCGATCATCTANCACGACAGCATNGATATGAGCAAAGCGTGGATGCAATCGCGCTATGACAAGGGCGAGACCGAGGAAGAGCGTACAGCCTACCTCAACTGCCCGATGACCAANGACCAATACGAGGCATTCATNGACGCGCTGCTGGCCGCGGANAANACNGAATTCAAGGAAGGCGAGACNGCNGGTTACTTCGACGGCTGCCTCCCGATCGAGGTGATGGCCGAACGCGGGCGCGAAACGCTGCGCTTTGGCCCGATGAAGCCCGTCGGCCTGACCAACCCCCATGATCCCGACANCAAACCCTATGCCGTGGTGCANCTGCGCCGCGATAACAAGTTGGGCACGTTGTATAATATCGTCGGCTTCCAGACCAAAATGAAATACGGGGCCCAGACAGAGGTGCTGCGGATGATCCCGGGGCTTGAAAATGCCTCCTTCGCGCGGCTCGGCGGTATCCACCGCAATACNTTCCTGAACTCGCCCACGNTGTTGGACGACCAGATGCGTCTGCGCAGCCAGCCGAACGTGCGGTTTGCNGGGCAGATCACCGGNGTCGAAGGCTATGTGGAAAGCGCTGCGATGGGGCTGCTTGCCGGGCGTNTGGCCGTGGCCGAGATCAAGGGCGAAGCGGCCNCNCCNCCCCCGCCGACCACTGCGACCGGTGCCTTGATTACCCATATCACCGGCGGCGCGGATGCGAAAACCTTCCAGCCGATGAACGTCAACTTTGGCCTGTTCCCACCGGTCGAGGGGCTGAAATCNGGCCGTCGCGGCCGCAAGGATCGCTATAAAGCCTACACCGACCGCGCCAAGACAGACTGGCAGGGCTGGCTGGACGGCNCCACGCCCGCAGCATGAGCTTTCGCACCCGGTTCGCNCCGTCGCCCACCGGGCCGCTGCATCTGGGGCACGCCTATTCGGCGCTGGTGGCCCACGATATGGCGCGCGCCCAAGGTGGCAGCTTTTTGCTGCGGTTCGAGGACACGGATCTGGAGCGATCAAANCCCGAATACATGCGCCAAGCGTTGGACGATCTGGCGTGGCTGGGCATCACATGGGATGCACCNCCNCTGATGCAATCCGAAAANCTTGATGTNTATAATCAAAGTGTTGAGGCGCTTTCTTCACGTGGATTGACCTATCCCTGCCGNTGTAGCCGCAAAGATATNGCCGCCGCGCTCGCCGCGCCGCAGGAAGGGGCACCGCATAGCGTCTATCCGCAGACCTGCAAAACGCGCAGCATGGACGACCGCGGACCGAATGACGCCATCCGCCTGCATATGGNCNGNGCGCTTGAGCAAGNCTCAGACGGGCTGGGGTTCATAGAGGACGGGCCGCTACACACCGGCCCCCATCCCCTTGATCACGCAGCGCTTTTGACAAAGATCGGTGATATCGTGGTGGGGCGCAAAGACATCCAGACCGCCGCCTACTTCCTTGCCTCTGCCATCGACGATATCCGCGAGGGGATCACCCATGTGGTGCGCGGCGTGGATCTGTTTGACTTCACTCAGGTGCAAGTGTTGCTGCTGGATCTGCTGGGCCACAAACCCCCGCGCTATTTCCACCACGATCTGATCCGTGATGAAAATGGCAAGCGGCTGGCCAAACGCGATGACGCGCGCGCAATCTCCTTGTACCGGTGCGAAGGCGCGTCACCACAAGATATTCGTTCAATGATAGGGCTTTAGCGCCTATTCATCATCCATTACGTCAAGCGTGATGCGTTCGGCACCATCCTCGACCAGCGTGTAAAAGCAGCTTCGCCGTCCTGTGTGACAGGCCGCCCCCGTCTGGTGCACCTTCACCAGCAGGCAATCGCGGTCACAGTCGATGCGCAGCTCGACCAGCTCTTGCACGTGGCCGCTGGTGTCGCCCTTGATCCAGAACGACTGGCGAGAGCGGCTCCAATAGGTGACGCGGCCGGTTTCCAGCGTTTGGGTGACGGCCTGCGCATTCATCCACGCCATCATCAACACCTCGCCCGTGGTCGCATCCTGCGCAATCGCGGGGATCAGCCCTGCTTCGTTGAAATTCAATGTGCTGGTGTCAAAGTCCATCGCCGTGCCTTCAGTTTGTTTTTGCATCATCCGCGTGAAGGCTTATGTAAGGGTTAACGACACAGAGGAACAGCCATGAGTGACGAGACAGACCTGATCAAGCTATACTCGGCGCGGATTTTGGGGCTTGCGGCTGACATCCCACATCTGGGGCGCTTGGAAAATCCCGATGCCAGCGTCACGCGGCGCTCGCCCCTATGTGGGTCCACCGTCACGGTCGATGTCGTGGTCGAAGATGGCAAGCTGGCGCAGATGGGGCAGGATGTGAAGGCCTGCGCCTTGGGGCAAGCCTCTGCCGCTGTGGCCGGTGCGGCGGCAGTTGGTGCCACGTTGGATCAGATCCAGACGGCGCGGGATCAGTTGAAAGCGATGTTGAAAGGCCAAGGCCCCGTGCCCGACGCCCCCTTTGACGGGTTCGAGGTGCTGACCCCCGCGGTGGCCTATAAAAACCGTCATGCGTCCATCCTGCTGACGATAGAGGCGTTGGCCGAAGCGATGGAACAGACCCAAGAGGTCGCGCAAAACGGCTAGGCCCGTTCCGCGGCTTTCTGCGCAAATAGCACCGTGGCAGCGATGCCGCCCGAGCCGTGAACGCCCCCCACCGAACGCCTATACAAAAAAACGCCGCACATCCGGGCAGGATGGCGGCGTAAGGGTGCGGTGACCGTGAAGGCTCGTTTTGATCCGTGACAGAGGGGACAACTCGGGCACAGGGACGAAGGTATTGCGGACTTCGCCAACGCATAGAGTTTGGGACAGATGCGCGGGCTAGATCAAAACAACACGGTTTACGCAGGCAGAAGTCAAACGAAGGCGGGAAGGTGCAGACCGACCACGAGGATGACAACCAAGGCAGCCGCCCCTGCGGCATCTTGCAACAGCGTGTCTTTCGACCGTTTGGCAATGGCTTTGACTGTAAGGATCGTGGTCATTTGCGTTCTCCCGTTTCCGTTGCCTATTTGTTCTCATTTTCAAACCCCTGTGTAAAGAACTTTATGAGAACAAAAGAGAACAAAATAGGATTAAATTGCTAACCCACTGATATCAAACGGATCGCTTCGTCCTGACGCATCAGCCATAACAGCAGCCGGGCGGCTGTGCCGCGTGGGGTCGTCAGATCAGGGTCCACAGCCAGCAGGGCGCGCGCATCCGATTGGGCGACCTGCATCAAACCCGCCTGTTTCTCCAGATCCGCCACCCGAAACCGCGGTACGCCAG
>NZ_NHBI01000055.1:0-11000 GCF_002167505.1 Sulfitobacter sp. TMED3
AACGCCAGCCCCGCCACGATCGCTGCCAATCCGGGGATCGTCTGCGATACGGGGACCACCGCCCAGATCGGCACCGCGTCCCCCGCCACGATACGGTTTGCGGCAAGCGTCATAAAGGGGGCCAGCATCGCTGCGGCCCCCAGAACGGCAAACAGAACCCCCGGCGCGGATAGCCGCGCCCGAGGGGTCTGCAAGGACATCGTGCCCCGGATCAGTCCAGCACCCCGGCTTGGGTGAGGTAATCACGGGCCACGGCCTCTGCCGGTTCACCGCCCACCTGAATCCGCCCGTTGAGCTTTTGCAGCGTCGCCATATCCAACCCCTCAAAAATGGGGTTCAGCACCTCGGGGATCGACGGGTATTCGGCCAGTACCTCGGCGCGGACGATGGGGGCGGGCTCGTAGACGGGCTGCACGCCCTTGTCATCCTCCATCACCACCAGACCTGTGGCACCGACACCGCCGTCGGTGCCATAGACCATCGCGGCGTTCACACCCGATGTGCCGCGTGCGGCGGCCTGGATCGTGGCCGCTGTATCGCCGCCGGACAGGATCACCGTCTGGTCCGCGTTCAGTTCAAATCCGTAGGTGTCCTGCATCGCGGGCAGCACCGCGGGGGAGGACACAAACTCGGTCGAGGCCGCGAGCTTGACCGTGCCGCCCTGCGCGACCCATGCGCCGAAATCGGACATGGTGGTCAGGTTGTTGTCTTGCGCCACGGGGCCGGTCACCGCGATGGCCCATGTGTTATTGGCAGGGGCCGAGGTCAGCCATGTGACATCGTTTTGCGCGGCGTCCAGCTCGGCCGCGCGGGCGTGTGCGGCTTCGGCGTCTTTCCACACGTCGCTGTCTGCTTCGTTAAAAAAGAAGGCCGCGTTGCCGGTGTATTCGGGGTAAATGTCGATCTGGCCGGACAGCAGCGCCTCGCGGACAACCTGCGTGCCGCCCAGTTGCAGNCGCGNGTTGCGACNGGCAGGCCCGCGTCCTCNAGCGCAAGGGCGATGACGTTGCCCAACAGCCCGCCTTCTGTGTCGATCTTGGACGAGACAGTGATGTCGGCGGCCGCGGCCGAGGCNAGTGCNNCGGTAAGNGNCGCGGCGGATACGGNGATACGAAGGGAATTTTTCATGAGATGCAGGCTCCTTGGCGTAAAAAGTGACTGGTTTGCACAACTTGGGGATCAAGGTAGCGGGCNAAGCCGGGAAGCCAAGGGAAATTACTGNGAAAGCGGCAAGCGGCGGGGCGCGCANCGNTCCNTCCGCGCATTTTCGCATTTGTGCNTNGANGGCGTGCCGCTTAATGACGTCGGCAACACCCATNAATAGGTCGAAGCAGATATGAAATNCCCCAACCTCGCGCTGGCAGTCGTGCTGTCGGTCCCCTTTGCTCTTCCCGCGTCGCTGTTCGCACAAAGCGCCACGAGCGAGCAGATTGTCGATATCGCAGGTGCCAGCTTTGCGCCGGTGATCGAGCAGTATCGAATCCCCGGATTGGTCGTGGGCATCACCTGGCAGGGGCAGCATAGCTTCTATGCGACGGGTGTGGCGGCGCGCAAAGGCAATNTCGCGGCGACGCCGGATACGATCTTTGAGCTCGGGTCGATCAGCAAGATTTTCACNGCGACGTTGGCCGCATTGGCNGAAGACCGCGGTATGCTTGATCTGAATGCGCCGGTGTCGGACAGCATACCCCAGCTTGAGGGGGCCGCTTTCGGCGCGATAAGGCTGGTTGATCTATCCACCCATGTCACCGGTGGCTTGCCGCTTCAGGTTCCCGGCGAGGTGGGCAATGTGCCCGAGCTGATCCGCTGGCTAGAGNGCTGGCAACCGCCGCAACCGGGGACACGCAGCTATTCCAACGTCAGCATCGGCTTGCTGGGGCATATCACGGCACAGACCATGGGTATGTCCTTTGCCCAAGCGGCTGAGGATGTGCTGTTTCCCGCGATGGGGCTTGGCAGCACCTATGTNGACGTGCCGGATGACGCGATGGATCGCTATGCCTTTGGCTATGACCGCAAGACGGATGCGCCCATTCGCGTTNACCCCGGCGTGTTGGCAGATGAAGCCNATGGGGTGAAATCGACCGCCCGNGATATGCTGCGCCTGCTGGATCTGGAGCTGGGCCGCGGCGGGGCAGATCCCGCGCTGACCGCAGCGCTTGAACGCACACGGCAGGGGCAGGCAGAGACGGCCTATTACACCCAAGACATGATATGGGANCAGTACCCTTGGCCTGTCGATGTCGCCAGGATGGAGGCGGGCAACGGNTATGACTTTATCCTGTCGCCCCAGCCCGCGACCCGCCTGACCCCACCGTTGCCGCCGCAGCGNGANGTGATCCTGAACAAGACCGGCGCGACCAACGGGTTCGGCGGNTATGTCGCGCTGCTACCGGGGCAAGACCTTGGGATCGTTGTGCTTGCCAANCGCAACTACCCGAACGAGGCGCGGGTCCGTGCGACCTATGCGCTGATCACCGATTTGCTGGCGACGCAGGACTAGCGGGCTTGGGCGGCGCGTTCAGAAGGGGGCGGGTTACGCCGTCCCCAGAAGATCTCGGGCGATGCGGTCAAAGATCCCGCTGCCGATGGGGATAAGGTCATCGGGGAAGTCATAGTCGGGGTTGTGCAAGGCCGCGTGATCCTCCCCCGGTCCGAGACACAGCATCGCGGCNTTGGCCCCCCAGCCGAATACGCCGAAATCCTCAGAGGCGCGCATGGGNACGTTTTCCTCGCCAAANGGCACGCCGATCGCCTCCATCGCTTTGGTCGCTACGGCATAGGCGTCTGCGTCGTTGATCGAAGCGGCGAAATGGTCATGCACCTCGAAAGAGACGCCAAGACCGTATTCAGCTGCAATCGTTGATGCGAGATCGCGCGCGGCGGCCTCAAGNCTTTCCAGCCCCGCATCGCCGGCGGTGCGCAGGGTGGCAAACACCTCTGCCGCGCCNGGCGCGANGCCGAAAGTCGGCTCTCCTATAGTGGCGTGGGTGACGGTGACCAGCCGGAAGTCGTCGTTGCGCGGGCCGCCGTCGCCGTGGCCCAGATCATCCAGCGCGGGNATAAGCCGTGCCACCGCGAGCGCGGGCGATACCCCGTCTTGCGGGTCGGCGGCATGGGCCGTTTTCCCGCTGAGCTTGACCTTGAGCCCCATCGACGCGCNGTTGATCAGCCCCACGCGGGTGGAGACAAAGCCGAANGGNCTGCCCGGTTCATTGTGGATCGCAAAGGCCCAATCCGGTTTGATCGCGTCGAATGCGGGGTCGCTGACCACCGCTTTGGCCCCGCTGCCGTCCTCTTCCGCGGGTTGGAACATCAGCACCACGCGCCCCGTGGCAACCGGTTTGCGCGCGATCATGCGCCCCAAAGCCAGCAGCATCGTCATATGACCATCGTGGCCGCACACGTGGCTTTTGCCCACGACCTCGGACAGCCAGTCGATATCGCTGTTGCGTTCTTCTATCGGCAGGGCGTCAAGCTCGGCGCGGAACAGGACCGTCGGGCCAGCCGTGCCGCTGTCGAACACCGCCGCGACGCCGTGCCCCCCAAGACCTGTCAGGATGCGGGTGGGCGACAGGGGCTTTAGCGCGTGAACGATGGTCTTTGCGGTCTCTACCTCTTCACCAGAGACTTCGGGATGGCGGTGCAGCGCGCGGCGAAATTCGGTCAGTTCCACAAGATCACTATTGGTCAACATAAAACGCGACACCTTCTGCTTCGGGGTTTTTTGGTATGCTACGTCAAAGCCCTAACATACGCGACGGGTGCCGAGTAGCCGCGTTTGTGCGGGCGGTGCGGGAAACCGAGCGTAGGGTTCGGGGCTAGGCGGCAGCCCCGAACCTTTCGCGATACCGGATCGGAGGAACGCCCATCAATTTGCGGAAATCGCGGCGAAAACTCTCGGCCGAGCCGAAGCCGCAAACATCTGATATATCGGCCAGCGGGATGGCGCTGTTTTCCAGCAGTTCAGCGGCGCGGGACACCCGTTCAAGCTTGAGCCAGTTGAGAGGGGTGTCGCCTGTCTCTTCGCGGAACCGGCGGGCAAGCGTGCGCCCGCTGGTCGCGGCGGTTTGTGCCATACGCGCCATCGGCCAGTCCTCGTCAAGTGTGGCGCGGATCATATCCTGTAGCGCTGCAAGATCCGACCCCATCCGCGCCTTGGGCTCGGGGCGGGGCACGAACTGACGCTGCCCGCCATCGCGTTGTGCGGGAAGGACAAGCCGTCGGGCAACAGACGCAGCGACCTGCGCGCCGTGATCCTGCCGAATGATATGCAGCCCCAGATCCAGCCCCGCCGCCGATCCGGCCGAGGTGAAAATCCGGTCGTCTTCCACGAATAACACATCAGGGTCCACGGATATGTCAGGGTAGCGCGCGGCCAGCTTATCGGTGTAGCGCCAATGGGTTGTGGCGCTTTTGCCTGTCAGCAGCCCCGCCGCGGCCAAGACAAAGACACCTGAACAGATCGACGCGATCCGCGCGCCTTGGGCATAGGCGTCTTGCAAGGCGGCGCATAGCGCGGGCGGGACAGGGGCATCGGCACCGCGCCAGCCGGGCACGATGATCAGACTGGCTTGCCGCAGCAGATCAAGATCGTCCTGCGCCTCGATCGTGATGCCGCCCGTGGCGCGGATCGGACCGGGTTCGGCCTTAACGGTCGCATAGCGGTACCAATCCGCGAACTCGGGTCGGGGCAGGGCGAAAAGCTCTACCGCGATGCCGAATTCGAAGGTGCACAGCCCGTCATAGGCAAGCGCACAGACCAAGGGGGCGTTTCGGGGCGCAATTTGGGACATTTTGGCAGAATCCGACCGAAGCTTGTCAATATAGCCAGTATCGCGGGTTTCGCAGAAATGACAATCTTGGATCAGCAACACATACCGGAGGTTTGACATGACCCTGCACCCTGACCTGCTGAGCGCGATAGAGACCTATTTTGACGCGATACACGAGTGTGACACCGACAAGCTGAATGCCGTGTTCCACCCGGACTCAAGCCTGTTTGACGGCGACAATGGGACGGTCTTTGTAGAGCCGATCGACAGTTTCAGCCGCGATGTCGGGGCCCGCGTCTCTCCTGCCAGCACCGGGCAACCGCGCGAGGCCGAGGTGTTGATGATCGACATGCTGTCGCCACTGAGTGCAACGGTGAAAATCCGCATCCGCGCCCATGACAATGTCTTCGTCGATCACCTTGGTTTCGTGAAGGGCGCGCAGGGGTGGCAGATTGTATCGAAGATCTGGCATCTTGAGCGGCGCATTGACGCGTCCAATGCGGTCTGAGCGGCGGGGCAATTCGATTTTACGACAACACCAAACATCTGAAAGGGATAGGAAATGACCAAGATGAATGCCGTAGGATGGTTCGATATCTATGTGGACGACCTTGATCGGGCAGTCGGGTTCTACGAAGCCATGCTCGACACCAAGCTGGAGCCGATGCCAGACCCGAGCGGTGAGATGCAGATGATGAGTTTCCCGACCGAGATGACAGCCTATGGCGCGGGGGGCGCGCTGACCAAAGCGCCTTATGCGGGGCCAGGGGGCGGGGGCACGATTGTCTATTTCATGGTCGAGGATTGCGCCACCCAAGAGAAACGCGCGACCAGCGCGGGCGGCAGTGTCGCGCAGCCGAAAACATCAATCGGTGAGTTTGGCTGGATCCTCGTGTGTCAGGATACCGAGGGCAATATGGTCGGCTTCCACTCCATGCAGTAACGGAACAACTATCGCTTAAATGCGCGCTGGCGAGGGGTCACCCCCTAAGCCAGTGGCGCGTCAGCCCGCGTCTTTCCACGTCTGGGGCGTCAGGTAGACGACGCTGTCATCGACGCTGACCATCACGTCACCGTCCTGAATATGCACGCCAAGCTTCATCGCGCGGCTGGCCAGCTTTGCCAGCGCCGCGGTGTCATGCTCTGCCAGATTGACGACCTCGAGCTTGTCGAAACGGGCGGTGCCGCTGCGGACCTTGTCCCACCAGACCTCTGCCGTTTTGCCGCCATAAGGATAGATCACGACCCGCGCGGATTTGTTGCAGGACTGCCGGATGATCTTTTCACTTGGCAGGCCGAGAGCCACCCAAACGTCGATCTCGTCGCTCAGGCTTTTTTGCCAGATATCGGGTTCATCATCGGTCGACAGGCCCTTTGTCATCTCAAGATGCTCATGCGCGTTCAGGGCAAAGGCCAGCAGGCGCACCATCAGACGTTCATCGGTTTCCGACGGGTGTTTGGCCACGGTCAGCTTGTGCGTCTCGTAGTAGTGGCGATCCATGTCCGAGACCGAAAGCTCGACTTTGTAGATCAGAGAATTTTGCGCCATGACGTTGCCGGACCCTTGATGACCGGACTGTCCTGTACAGTCTGGTGATGGGGGGCAGTACCTGCCGGCGACTGGATAAACAAGGCGAGACTGCGCTGTGGAAAATCATGCGTGTGTGAGGGGTGGCGAAATATTCTTTCGCCAAGCGTGCTTTCCGTGTAAGATTGTCAAACGCGTATCGCGCATGGACGTCTGACAATCCCGTGATCATCTTGGTCCAGACCTGTCAAAGGGTGCCATGAAACCTATGTTGACCAGTTCGAAACCACGCTGTTATACGCGCCCTCCGCCCTAGGCAAAAATTACCCAAGGACAACGACTTAATGATTGAATTCGAATTGAACGGACGGCAGGTCTCTGTCGACGCTGAGCCGGATACGCCCCTGCTGTGGGCGATCCGTGACGAGATCGGACTGACCGGCACCAAGTTCGGCTGTGGCATCGGTGCCTGTGGCGCATGTACCGTGCATATCGACGGGACGGCCACACGGTCCCGCATCACCTATCTTTCGGATGTCGAAGGTATGAAGGTCACCACCATCGAAGGGCTGGACGAAAACGGCAACCACCCTGTGCAAGAAGCGTGGCGNAACCTGCGCGTGCCCCAGTGNGGCTATTGCCAGTCGGGNCAGATCATGCAGGCAGCGTCGCTGCTGAAAGANACGCCCAACCCCAGCGATNACGACATCGACGCGGTGATGACCGGCAACCTGTGCCGCTGCATGACCTATACCCGAATCCGTCAAGCCGTGCGCGACGCCGCCACCGCTATGGGAGGCTCCGACAATGGCTAATTTGATTTCCCGCCTCACAGGCGCAGAGACGCAACCCCAGATGACCCGCCGTGGATTCCTTGTCTCTATGACGGCCGTTGGCGTTGCATTCGGCTTCCCGCAGGCATCGAACGCCGCAATGAACCCTGCGGTGCCGGATGGCACGCCGGTCACGCCCAATGGCGACACGTTCGAGCCGTCGATGTGGTACTGGATCGACGCCGACGGTCAGGTCAACGTCAACATCATCCGCGCCGAGATGGGCCAGCACGTCGGCACCGCCATCGCGCGTATTCTGGCGGACGAGCTGGAAGTCGCATGGGAAAACGTACACATCACCCATGTCGATACAGCCGAGAAATGGGGCCTGATGGTCACCGGCGGCAGCTGGTCGATCTGGCAAAGCTGGCCTGTCTACCGTCAAGCAGGGGCCGCTGGCCGGACCGCCTTGATCGAAGCCGCAGCGGCCAAATGGGGCGTTGATGCCTCGGGTCTGACCGCACGCGACGGTGCGGTGACCGATGGCACGCAAACCATCAGCTATGGTGATCTGGTGGCCGAGGGTCTTGACCGCAGCTTCACCGAAGAAGAACTGGCAGCCCTGCCGCTGAAACCTCACGCTGACCTGCGCCTTGTGGGGCAGGACGTGCATCCGCTTGATCTGGATACGAAAACCACCGGTCAGGCGATCTATGGTCTGGATGCCAAAGTTGACGGGATGGTGTACGGCGTGCCGATGCTGCCCCCGACGCGCTATGGCTCCAAGGTGAATGCCGTGGACGATAGCGCTGCCAAGGACATCAAAGGCTACCTTGAAACCGTGGTGATCGAAGACCCGTCGGGCACTGTGCCGGGCTGGGTTGTGGTGCTGGGCAAAACGCTGCACGCCGCGCGCACGGCGACCTACGAGATCAGCGTCGACTGGACCTCGGGCGAGACGGCGAATGTCTCGGAAGAGGATATTCAGGCGCGCTCGCGCGAGCTGATCCAGGGCGAGGAAGGGTCGATCCTGCACACGGAGCAGCCCGACACGACCGCTGCCTTTGATGCCGCCGCCGACATGCTCGAAGCCGAATACACCACGCAATCCGTGCTGCACTTCCAGATGGAGCCGGTGAACGCCACGGTTTTCCAGAACGCCGATGGTGTTTGGGAAACCCACGCGGGCAACCAGTGGCAATCGCTGATCCTGCCCACGCTGGCCACCGCTTTGGAAGTGCCCGCCGATAAGATCGTGATGCGCAGCTATATGCTGGGTGGGGGCTTTGGCCGCCGCCTGAATGGCGACTATATCGTGCCCGCAGCGCTTGCCTCGAAAGCTGTCGGCAAGCCGGTCAAGCTGGTGTTCTCGCGCGAGGAAGACGCGCAGTTCGACAGCATCCGGTCGCCGTCCGTGCAAAAACTGCGCATGGCGTTCGATGATGCCAAATCGGTCACGGGTATGGAACACCACGCCGCCGCCGGTTGGCCGACGCAGGTGATGGCACCGGGTTTCATGCCTAAAGGTGTCAACGAAGAACCCTATGACCCCTTTGCCATCGATGGTGCCGATCACTGGTACACGGTGGGTGCGCATCAGGTGCGGGCGATCTCGAACGATTTGGCAAATGCGACCTTCCGTCCCGGCTGGCTGCGGTCTGTCGGACCGGGCTGGACCAACTTTGCCGTGGAAAGCTTCATGGATGAAGCGGCGCATAAAGTCGGTGCCGATCCGCTGCAGTTCCGTCTGGACCACCTGAAAGCCGAAGGCATCAACGCGGGCTCTGCGCCCAATGCGGTTGGTGGGGCATCGCGTCAGGCCGCTGTTTTGCAGCGCGTGGCAGAGATGTCGGGCTATGGCAGTGCAGAGCTGCCCGAGGGCACCGCAATCGGTATTGCCACCACCTATGGCCAGTCGCGCAGCATGCCGACCTGGACAGCGGCGGCGGTCAAGCTGGCGGTTGATCCTGAAACGGGCGAGGTCGATGTCCAGAAGATGTGGCTGGCGTTTGACTGCGGCACCGTGGTGGACCCCGACGGGGCGCGCGCGCAATGCGAAGGTGCGGCGCTTTGGGGGCTGTCGATGGCGCTGCATGAAGGTACCCGGATCGAGAATGGCAACGTTATCGACCTGAACCTCGGGGCCTATACGCCGCTGCGTCTGGCCGATGTGCCCGAGCTTGA
Source organism: Sulfitobacter sp. TMED3 (assembly GCF_002167505.1). Lineage (NCBI taxonomy): Bacteria > Pseudomonadati > Pseudomonadota > Alphaproteobacteria > Rhodobacterales > Roseobacteraceae > Sulfitobacter > Sulfitobacter sp. TMED3. Next base: position 9,261 of record NZ_NHBI01000055.1, read on the forward strand.
AATCGACTTTGTCGAAAGCACCGAAGTTCCCGTTGGTCTGGGCGAGCCCGGCACCACCGTGATCGCACCCGCGATCGCGAATGCGATCTTCAACGCGACTGGCGCGCGCGTGCGTCATCTGCCGATCACCGGCGATGCTGTGCTTGCCGCGATGAAGTCCTAAAAACTGATCGGGCGGGCGCAGTCATCGCGCCCGCCCGTTCCGACAAACCAAGTGCCCGCGGCTGAACCCCATCCGTCCGGCACCGTTGCCCATATTTCCCGAAATTTGTTCCTTTTCCCACCGCGCCGCGCCCCTGCGCATCGCGCCGTTCTGCGCAACGTGTTGCGTGGGGTAGGTATCCTATCAGCTAAAACTCAAAGGATGTGCCACGCAGGCCCCCAGAACGCGAAAAGCGCCCCCGAAGGAGCGCTTTTTCGTTTACCGCCAACCACCTAAGGGGGAGTTGGCTCCGACGGTAGGGCTATAGGACTGTAAGGCCGCAAGTGAAATCAATACGTTAGTTGGAGTTGGGGAGTTTTTGTGTACCGAATTCATCTTAAGTTGTGTACCGTATTGGGTAGGCGTTCCAAGGTACAGGAACATTAGAAACCGACACGCTGAAACCTTGGCATGACCTAACAGCATCACCTGCAAAGTCTTTGGCTGGTGGTAGGCTGGGGCAAACTCGTGAATGTGCAGAAATCCGCTTGCAGTACCGACTTGGTCAGTGCAAGGTGCCAGTGCAACCATAGAGAGAGAATTCGGCATGAGAACTTTAGTAATGGCCTTCGGAGCAACATTTGCGCTCACAGCTTGCACCGAAACGGCGTCAGAGCCGATTGTCACCTCTTTCAACGAGTCAACTGTCGGAATTCAAATTCAGCAGAGTGCTTTGGCAGTTATGACACCTGAAGCCGAAGCTAAGTCTCTTGCTTTGGCTGATGCTAAAGCATCTGAAATTTGTAGTCGCGGTCCAAAACGCCGTGCAGAGCGTGCAAGTTCGCGACAGGTGCCTGCTGGTGAATACACAATAGCTACTGAATATCTTTATCTTTGCCTTAATTAAGTGTTGGCAGAATGATTTTGCGAGTTTTCTCCACAATTTTTATAGTATTTCATGCAACATTGGCATCAGCTGAGCGTCTCGACCTTCCTGAAGCCACCAGTCAAAGAATTCTATCTTTGGGTAAGGTGCTAGCCAGCTGGTCCGTCGCGGATCAAATCGGGGTAAACTTTGCAAGACTATTCTACGTACACTCTGGAGGATCAATATACCTCTGCAGGGTTGAAGAAAGAAATAGCAATATAATTACTAACTGTTTTGCTAGAAGCGCCTCTAAATCAGAATAGTCTTGCATGAGCTTTCGAGGCAGCTGCTAAACTGAAACAAAGCCCTGAGATTTCCTTTTTTCTTTTTCTAGGGTAAAGGCAGGGTAACGTGGCGGATTGGTACCTCAGCCTAGTGTTTGTGCTTTTTCTAAAAATTTTCCTAGGGTTAAGAGGCCGTAACCAGCCCAGGGAAATTTATAGGCTGACGTTCTCGGGGGGGCCCCATTTGCCTCCCTCGGGCCCTCCAAGCGATACCTGCCAATTCTATGCGGTTTCAGTGTTAAGTATCCGGTGAACTGACATTCTGCTAATGCGCATCTCTTCGGCTATCTTGTAGGTGCTGTGACCCTCAGACTTCATCTGGTGAACCTTGTCACGGTCGATACGCTTCTTGGTGCCCTTATAGACCCCCTTGGCCTTGGCCTTAG